>JAUMSA010000274.1 GCA_031293105.1 Butyricicoccus sp.
GTGCCAGATCGCAGACATGGATGTAATCGCGGATGCAGGTGCCATCCGGGGTCGGATAATCGTCGCCGAAAATCGAGATAAACTCGCGCTGGCCGTTCGGGACCTGCAAAATGAGCGGCAGCAAATGGGTTTCCGGATTGTGGGCCTCACCGATCGAAGCATCCGGCTGGGCACCGCACGCGTTGAAGTACCGCAACGCAACAAACCGCAGGCCGTGCGCGACCGATACCCACTTCATCATCTTTTCCATCGACAGCTTGGTTTCACCGTAGCAGTTGGTCGGCTCGGTGCGGTCGGTTTCGAGAATCGGTACCCGCTCGGGTTCGCCATAGGTTGCCGCAGTCGAGGAAAATACAATCTTCAATACCCCATGTGCAACCATGCTGTCGAGCAGGGTCTTGGTGCCGCACAAGTTGTTGTCATAATACTTGAGCGGATTTTTCATGCTTTCGCCCACCTGAGAATTGGCGGCAAAGTGAATCACGCCTTCAATCTGCTCGGTTTCAAACAGGCGGTTCAGGAAAGCACGGTCGCGAATATCGCCTTCATAGAACCGCGCCTTTTCGGGCACAGCCGCACGGAATCCGGTTTCCAGATTATCTGCAACCACCACATCGCGGCCAGCTTCTACCAGCGCACGCGCCGTATGGGAACCAATGTACCCAGCGCCGCCCAAAACAAGAATTGACATTTGGGGAACCTCCTTTATTTTTATACTCCTGCCGTTTGACAGGCTGTATGTATTGTTAGGCTAGAATCGCGCCGCCAACGGCACGGATTCGAAGAAAATGGCAACAACCCTTGCCCAGTACGGACTCCATCCCCTCCAAAAATGCCTGCTGCTTTTCGGTCGGCACATATGCCTGAATCGTACCGGCAAAGCCGCCGCCATGGACGCGGACAGCACCGTCGCCTGCCAGCAGATGCTCGGCCAGCGCGATAGCTACACACACCGCCTGGTTTTGCGGCGCAGAAACGCAGTACAGATTTTGCAAAAGTTGTGCGGACGAAACGCCTGAACGCCGTACCAGCTGCAAAAATTCATCAAATGCCCCCTGCGCCAGACACTCGGCCTCCTGCGCGGCATACTGGTTGTCGGCAAAGAAATGCATGGCGCGCAACGCCGCCCGGTCGCCTGCCTGGGCTCGCACCTCGCTGAGCTTACTCCAAAACGCACGCTCGTCCACATCCCGTAGGTATTCCCGGCCGAAGCAATGCGCCACCCCGTTCATTTCGTGCGGGATGGCTGCATATTCATCGGTCAAATCCGCGTGGTCGGCGCCGGTATCGATGATGCACAGCGAGTAGCCGGATTTCTCCATGTCATACCCGATTTTCCGGACATCAGGCTGGGTGGGGCTTGCAAAGTCGATGGCTACGATTCCTCCGACCGCACTGGCCAACTGGTCCATCAGGCCGCAAGGCTTGCCAAAAAAGACATTTTCGGCATACTGGCCGCAAAGCGCCAGGTCCACCGGGGTGAGGGCATCTTCACAGAACAGGTGATTGAAAATAACACCAATCAAGATTTCATACGCAGCCGATGATGACAGACCCGAACCGCTGAGCACGGTCGATTCGATGACCGCGTTAAATCCACCAAGTTTGTACCCCATAGAAGCGATACGCGCCGCCACGCCGCGCACCAGCGCAACCGAAGACTGCTGTTCCTCCTCGCGCGGGGAAAGGTCGGACAGATCGACCGTAATGCGCGGATATCCGCTCGACAGAATGCAGATGATCTGCGAATGGTTGGGCGCCGCACAGGCCACGGCATCTAAGTTGATCGCCGCCGCCAGGACGCGTCCATGCTGATGGTCGGTGTGGTTGCCTCCCAGTTCTGTGCGTCCCGGCCCGGAAAACAGGCCGACGGCATCCTGTGCACTAAAAGTTTGCTCGTAGAATTTTACTAAATTGGATAGCCGTGTGCGCTGCATCATCAGGTCCGCATTTTCCCCATAAACCTGCCACAAACGTGCATCCAGCGCACCATTCATCAGATCTTCTTGCAATTTTTTCTGATCTGTCATCCAACTCCTCCTCTGAATCCGCTGATTTCTTATCTCTTTTACCAGCGTTTTAGCTATCCACAGTATATCACTTTTCAGTAAATTTGCAATGAATTTTAGTCAAAATACTAACTAAAATTCCAGTGCATATTTTAGTCATTCCGACAAACAAAAACGGCGCTGAATTGCAAACATCCAGCGCCGTTGCATGTAAAAAAGCGGTTTCCCTGCTTGAGAAACCGCTTTTTTCTGCGTTTGTAAGACTTCTTTTCGTTTAGAATACCGATAACTACGCCTCTGTATCCTCGATGGTGCTGACGCTGGCACGCTCGGGCAGCGTCGGTGGAACGACGATCTTCAGCGGGATATGCCCACTCGTGCCGCTGGTGCGCTGCACCAGCAACTCGACCGCAACCCGGCTCATACATTCCACATGGGTGCTGATGCTGGTCAGCGGCGGGTCGGTCAGCGCCGAAAGCGGCGTATCGTTAAAACTGATGACCGACATGTCCTCCGGCACACGCAGGCCGGCTTCATGCAGGGCGCGAATCGCACCAAATGCCGCTTCCTCATTGGCGGCCAATAGGGCCGTCGGCAGTTCGCCACCCGCTTGTATCTGGCCACGCAAGGTCTGATGGGCAGCCGTTGCCGTCATCTTGGCTTCAAACAGGTAATCTTCCCGGAATAGACCTTGTTGCTTCATATAATCGATAAAATACTGCCGTCGTACCTCAGGTGCTGGCCGCTTGCGCTCATCCAGTTTGCGATATGGCCCCAGAAAACCGATGCGGCGATGCCCCCGCTCGATCAGGGTTTCCAGCGCCTGTTCCACCCCAAGCTTGAAATTGATAACAACCGAATCAAACCGCCGTTCATCGGGCGCCGAATCCAGAAAGACCAGATTCGAATGCAGGTCGCTCAAGGAATTAATCTGCTCCTCCGAAAAAATGCCGATGGCCAAAATTCCATCCAGGCTTTCGCCCGCGGAAAGCTGATAGGTTCCATCTTGTTCCAATAGCGATACCGTTGTGTGT
>JAUMSA010000297.1 GCA_031293105.1 Butyricicoccus sp.
GCGAACGAAGAGCCGTGCGGGAAGCAACCTGATCGTCGCAGATGCCGAGATGTAAAATAGGACATCTCCCTTTCTGAAAATCGTTTAATTTTATTATAGCATATGCCTGAACCGCCAAAATACGGAACTTTACAAAACCCAGACCAAAAATAACAAGAGGGTTCCGAATTTTACAACCGGGCTGTCCGATTTGACAGTCCAGTTTGCGTTTCAGATGGCATACCCGTACACTGAAACAAAGAAAAACCTGTTGAAAGGGCGTATGGATATGCTGCAAGTAAAAGATCTTTACAAATCGTATCAGGTAGGGAAGAACACCTATGAAGTTCTGAAAGGAATCTCTTTTCAAATCGAATCCGGCGAGTTCGTTGCCGTGATGGGGCCGTCAGGCTCCGGGAAAACAACACTTTTAAATTGCATTTCATGCTATATTCCAGCGGATCATGGAGACATCGAACTGGGTGGGGAAAAAATCGCAGCCTTAGAGGAGCAAGAATTGGCTGTCATTCGCAACCAGAAATTGGGTTTTGTATTTCAGGATTTTCTGTTGCTGGATGGACTGACCGTGAGGGACAATATTTTGCTGCCGCGTATCATTGGCGGCAGAGTCGATGCCGGGATGGAGGAATCGGCAGACCGCTTATGCGATATTTTCGGCATTGCACACATTAAAAACAAATATCCGGCCGAGATTTCTGGCGGCGAAAAGCAGCGGACAGCTGTTGCGCGTGCGCTAATAAACCATCCTTTGCTGATTTTGGCCGATGAACCGACCGGAAATTTGGATTCTAAATCCTCGCGGGCAGTCATTCAGAGTTTCATGCAGGCACGGGATAGTTTGGGTGCTACGATCTTTATGGTGACGCACGATAGCTTTGCCGCATCTTTTTGTGATCGTGTCATTATACTGCGGGATGGGGTCATCCATCAGACACTCGAAAATCACGGGGAGCGTGGAAAGTTTCAGGATGATCTGCTGGATGCCATCCGAGAAATGAGCAAGGAGTGAGTCAGGGTGAAGAACTTTTCCGAAGTCTATGCCTGCCTTCGTAGGAAAAATCGTAAGAATTATCTGCTTTTGATGGGATGCTGCTTTTTCTCGGTTCTATTGATTACAGCGTATGTGTCGATGATGCGCTCCCCAACAGTTTTAACGGTTTTACCGGAAGGCGGCGATTCCCGCAAGCAAGTGATGATGATTTTTGTTTTAGCCGTCATTGGCTGCGCAGTATTTACCGCCTATGCGTCTGGTTTATTCTTCCGCTCCAAATCGCGTGAAACCGGTATCTTCCTCGCTTTGGGCGCCACCAAAGCGCAGATACGGCACTTGTTATTTACCGACCTAGCCAAGGCTTCTTTGAGTTCCTGTGTGGCCGGCACCCTTTTGGGCATGCCGCTGGCTTGGGGGATTTGGCAGATATTTCGTCTGTTTGTTGTCGATAGCGAAGAGATGGTCCTGCATTTTGACACAAATGCGATCGGATTTGCACTGGTGTTTTCCGCATTTGTGATCGTCATGCTTTTTGGCATGGGGATTCGGTTTATCCGACGGACCAATATTATCGATATCGTCAACGAATCCCGCAAATCGGAACCCATTCACGAGGTACCATGTTGGTATGGACGCGTGGGAATCTTGCTGATGGTGGTCGGCGCCTTTGTGGGGTATGAACTCCCAACATTTTTTGTTCGGATCTTGCATTGGTACGCTCCTGAAGGACTCAGTGCCGTTGGATATGCGCCGCTTTTTGTCGGGCTGTATATGATTTTGCTGCACACCGTAGTCAATGGCTGGGGCAAACGCAAAAAACGCTATCAAAACCTGATCTCCACCAGTATGATGAAATTTCAAGGCCGCCAAACGGTACGCAATATGCTGGTCATTACAGTCTTGCTGGCAGGCGCGTATTTTGGCATGTTTTATGCTCCGATGTTGGGAACCAGCGCCATGATTGGATATGCTGAGCGTCCTGTAGACTATGCGTACCATTTCCGAAACGATCAGCAGATTCCGCTGGAAGATGAGGTGCGTCAAATGGCACAAGAAGAGGGTGTAACGCTAACCAGTTGGGTACAAGCGCCGGTTGCGGTACTCGGAATCGATGGGGATAAACAAATCGAAACCGAAGGGGCGATGGGTGTTACCTGGCACACCGAATATCGAGAAGTTTTGATGTCAAATCCAGTCCTGTCCGAAAGCGCGTGGAATGTTCTGACAGGCCAGTCAATTGATAT
This sequence comes from Butyricicoccus sp., assembly GCA_031293105.1. Lineage (GTDB taxonomy): Bacteria > Bacillota > Clostridia > Oscillospirales > Butyricicoccaceae > Butyricicoccus_B. The sequence goes on from JAUMSA010000297.1 coordinate 2,236, forward strand.
TGCACCCGGCACGGTAGCCTCTGTGTTTGATGCAAACGGTTCGTCTGCCGCAGCAACATCCAATCAACTTTCCAGGGTCACAAACCCGGTGACCGGGCAGCAGTTACAGGTTACCCCGCAAACAGAAGTTTTGAAATCCGATCTGCTGTTCAGCTATAAAGTGCTGGACGATACAGATTATGCTACGATCATCCAGGGCTTAACAGAAGAGTGGCAGGAAACCATGGTCTTTTTCAATGTAGAGAACTGCGGGGATACCTATCCATTTGCGAAACGGCTGTTTCATACCATTGTCGACCGTTCTGGACCGGAAGTAGAAGTTATGGACGCTTATGACCCGATCCTGCATGCCCAAGAAGGTGATGCTTATGCGTTTGCCCCGGAAAATGTCGCGCAATTTGGAGAGACCATCGATTATGACCAGCGGGATAGCTCAAGCTTTCGGCTTTATTGGAAATACATGCCGGAATTTCGAGTGCTCGATCAAATGGAATTTATTCGGACCATGGCGGTATTTTTGATGTTATTCCTTTTTATCGCCATTGTATGCTTTGCCGCTGTCATCGTCATTGCCTACACGCGTTGTATGACCATTGCACTAACAAATCGGCAAGTTTATGAAGATTTAGAACACCTGGGGGCATCGCGGGCGTACCTGCGACAATCGGTACGCGGGCAAGTCAACCGCGTATTTTTTATGCCGGGTTTGATCGGTACCCTGACGATCTATGCTCTGTATGCGATGATTCTGTATTTTAATGGTGATCCGTTGGGATATACAATGGAGGAACTGGTCGGAATGGCTGCCTGCCTGATTCTGGTTCTGCTGTGCTCGGGCCTGCTATACCTAGCCTATCGACAAACGCTCCACAAAGTCTGGCGCACACTGCAAATTGGGTAAAATACAAAAGGGACGGTGCTATACCGTCCCTTTGATCTTCTTGCGTATAAAGGCTGCGTAGGGTAGACACAATGGATGTATCTGCTGAAAAAGGAGAGAACTGATTTGGAAACAAAAATTCGGATTACGTTAGCAGCCACAGCCATTATCTTAACGCTTCTATGTATCGGCCGACTCGGAATGTTTCCCGATCGAACGGCGATCCCCGATCATCGGATTTCCCTTATGGAGTATCATCCGGATGGGATGCTTTGCGTCTGACCGAAGCCAATGGATTGCTTTGCGCCGCTGCACGGACATTTTCGTCCTGAATATGGGTGTAGATCATCGTAGTATCCACATTAGTATGCCCCAAAACCGTTTGTAGGGTGCGGATATCTACCCCATTTTGATACATGAGTGTGGCCGCTGTGTGGCGCAGTTTGTGCGCCGAATATTTTTGTGCATCCAACCCGGCCGCGGTAAGGTATTTTTTTACCAGCCATTTGATGGTGGGAATACTCAAACGGTTTCGATTCCGGCTGGTGAAAAAGGCATTTTGATCGGCTGGATGGGGAACGATACGTTCCGGAAGATAGGCCGCAATCGCATCCAAACAAGCGTCATTGAGATAAATAGTGCGTTCCTTGTTGCCTTTGCCTAGTACGCGTAAAGTATCATTTTGAATGTCCTGTAAATTCATACCCGCTAGCTCGGAAACACGCATGCCGCAATTTAAAAACAAAGTGAGGATGCAGTAATCCCGAGCGGCATAGGGACCGCTGACACTTTCCAGCAGGGTTTTGGAATCCTCTAATGTCAAATATCGCGGCAGCTTTTTTGGTAGGGAAGGAGAGTCCAGTTCTGCGACAGGATTGACTTCCAACACGCCGGATTTGACGGTTAAATATTTGAAAAACGCCCGCAGCGAAGCGACTTTGCGCGCGAGAGAGGTCGCACAGAGACCATATTCGGTGTGGGGACTGTTTTGCTGGCGGGGACGCTCTTGTGCAATATAACCCAAATAATCGTACACATCCGATAGGGTAATGGTTTTGAGAAAATCGGCATTCACCGCTTGGATCGAGATTTCCTCAAAAGGAGTATCCAGCGGCACGATTTTTCGGCTATGCAAAAGATACCGCAGAAAAAAGCGGAGATCCAAAAAGTATTCATAAGCCGTACGCTCCGATTTGCCTTTGATCGTCGAGATATAGACTAAAAAATCACGCAAAAGCGGAGGGGCGTCATGGGCGTATTCAGAAATAATATATCGCTTCATAAGAATTCCTCCTGTTTATTCACAATAGCACATTTTGTAGAGAGCGTCAAACAGACATTGCATTTTGGGGAGGAATCTATTATAATGCACTCATAAAAGATTGGAGTGTGAAAGATAATGCGCGTTGCAACAAGTATAGTGGATTTGATCGGAAATACCCCTTTGCTGGAGCTAGGGCGTGTCGCCCAGGCACACGACTTAAAGGCAAAGCTGCTCGCCAAAATAGAGGCCATGAATCCGGCCGGGAGTGCAAAAGATCGAGTTCGCCTACCTCTGCCTTTAGATGCTGAGCAGCGTGGGATTTTGAAGCCAGGCGCAACAATTCTGGAGCCGACATCGGGCAATACCGGCATTGGGCTGGCTGCTGTCGCAGCGGCTCGGGGATATCGGGTTATTCTCACCATGCCGGAGACGATGAGTGTGGAGCGCCGCAATCTGCTCAAAGCATATGGCGCCGAACTGGTGCTCACGGAAGGTGCCAAGGGTATGCAAGGGGCTGTCGATAAAGCAGAAGAGCTGGCAAGAGAAATTCCGGGCAGCTTTTTGGCCGGACAATTTGTTAATCCAGTGAATCCGCAGGCGCATTATGAAACTACAGGTCCGGAGATTTGGAACGATACCGATGGTCAGGTTGATGTTTTGGTTGCCACATTCGGTACAGGTGGCACGATTTCTGGCGCCGGACGCTACTTAAAAGAAAAGAATCCGTCTTTATATATTGTTGCCGTAGAGCCAGCTGATTCACCACTCCTCTCCAAAGGCGTGGCAGGCCCGCACAAAATTCAAGGAATTGGCGCAAATTTTATTCCGAAAACGATGGACACGACAATCTTTGATGAATTGCAGACCGTAACGACCGAAGAAGCTTTTTCGTTTGGAAAGGAGATTGCGCGGCTCGAAGGCCTGCTGGTCGGGATTTCGTCCGGTGCCGCTGTGAGCGTAGCGGCCAAAATTGCGGCACGTCCCGAGTTTGCAGGTAAAAATATTGTGGTCGTTTTGCCGGATACCGGTGAACGGTATCTGTCTACCCCCATGTTTGATTAAAGGAGACATGAACCAATGTTGAAGATCGAACGCGGCGATATTACAACCTATCTGGTCGATGCAATTGTCAATGCGGCCAATACTTCGCTATTGGGCGGCGGTGGAGTCGACGGAGCGATCCACCGGGCGGCCGGACCGGAATTGTTAGAAGAATGCCGTCTGCTGCATGGCTGCAAAACAGGTGAAGCCAAGATTACCAAGGGATATCAATTACCTGCTAAACATGTCATTCATACGCCGGGTCCGATTTGGCGCGGCGGACAACACCATGAAGCGGAATTGCTGGCCAATTGCTATACCAATAGCTTGCAGCTTGCGCTGGATAACGCCTGTAAAACGGTGGCATTCCCGTCGATTAGTACGGGTGTTTATCATTTTCCACTAGAACAGGCGGCTGCAATTGCAGTAAAGACCATTCATACCTATTGCGCTGCGCATCCGCAGTTCGATACCATTTATATGGTCTGCTTTGATGATCGGACGTTGGCAGCCTATCAACGCGCTGAAAAGGATTGCGGATGAATCTGGAAGCTTATGTGCATTGCTGCTTGTGTCCACGCGCTTGCGGTGTCAATCGCTTACAAGGGGAGCGAGGATACTGCGGTGCTTCGGCGCAGGTTGAGGTCGGACGCGCAGCCTTACATGCCTGGGAAGAACCATCTCTTTCCGGTGAACACGGTTCCGGGACGGTGTTTTTTGTACACTGTACGTTAGGCTGCATCTATTGCCAAAATCGACAGATCAGCACACGTGGGGCAAGTGGGATAACCGTTGATGCAAACCAGTTAGCAGAGATTTTTTTACAGTTGCAAGACCAAAATGCGCAAAATATCAATTTGGTCACGGCTACACATTATGCTCCTCATTTGGTGGAAGCCATTACAGAAGCGAGATGTAAAGGCTTGACGATTCCGGTTTTGCTCAACTGCGGCGGTTTTGAGTCCGTGGAGACGATTCGAATGTTGGATGGAATGGTCGACATCTATTTACCGGATTTCAAATATTACAGCAGTTATTATGCACAGATGTACTCCCAAACCGCCGATTATTTTGAAATTGCAGACGCAGCCATCGATACCATGGTGCAGCAAACCGGAGCTCCGATGTTTGACGCGCAGGGCAATATGCTTCGCGGAACTCTAATTCGTCATTTGATGCTGCCCGGCCTTGCCGGGGATACCCGTCAGATACTCCGCCATATTGCAGAGCGATGGGAAGATCGAGTTTTAGTCAGTTTGATGCGGCAATATACGCCGATTGGGATGGAAAAACATCAGGAACTGAACCGTACCATCACCGAAGAAGAATATCAAGAAGCAGTTGCTTATTTTACCGATTTGGGCCTGGCTGGTTATCTGCAAGAAGGGGAAGCGGCACAGGAGAGCTTCATCCCCTCTTTTCGTGGAGAGGGAGTGAAAAGGGACTGACGCCCTTTGAAGCAGGTGCTATAATCTATTTAAATTCAGAGGAAAAAGACGATGAAAAGAAGAGTAAGCGGTTTTGAATGCCACAGAGGGCCTACAGAGGGCCTTTGGTTGGTGAAAAAAGGCGCAATGCGGAATCGCTGAAAATGGCCTTGGAGTTGCGTGCCGATGTTGCCATGCAACTTAGGATACGACGGGTGTGCCCGTTACAGCACTTAGAGTATCGGAAAGTTATCCCTGTACTTGATGAGGTTTGTACTGTGAAGTGCGAACGAATAAAGGTGGTACCACGAAGCGTATGTTCTCGTCCTTATGTGAAGTAAGGACGAGAGTTTCCTGTTTTGCAGAAGGGGGCAAAATGACATGGAGGTTACACTGCGCAAATGGCAAGAATCTGATAAGAATAGTCTGGCACATTATGCAAACAACGAAAAAATTTCCGATTGTCTACGCAATAC
>JAUMSA010000317.1 GCA_031293105.1 Butyricicoccus sp.
CGGATACCCAGGCGGCCCGAAGATCGATAACATGGCCCGGGGCGGGGATGCGTCCAAATATCCGCTGCCGCATTCCAAGGTGAAAGATGCGCCGCTGGATTTTTCCTTTTCTGGTTTGAAAACAGCGGTCATCAATCTGGCACACAATGCCGAGCAGAAGGGGGAAACCATCGATAAACCAGCGCTCGCTGCCGCGTTTTGCACGGCGGTGGTCGATACGCTGGTCCCTCGACTGGAACTGGCGATCGAGCAAACTGGCGTACACGATGTGGTCTGCGCCGGTGGGGTTGCGGCCAATTCCTGGTTGCGTAAGGCCCTGCATGAAATGGCGTCGCGCCGAAAGATACAGCTTTATCTGCCGCCCCTGCATTTGTGTGGCGATAACGCCGCTATGATTGGTAGCCAGGCATACTATGAATTCCTGGCCGGGAATCTGGGCACCACGCTGCAAAATGCTTTTGCAACTGCCGAAATCAGCGAGAAGATTGGTACAAAAATTTCGTGATTCACTCTGGAAAAAAGGTAGCTTTTGCGGTAAAATAAGAAGGGTTTCGGTTTCGAAAACCGTTTTTTTACAATTTGGGCACGGCGCATCGCCGTGGAGAAGGCTGTGGAAGCCGTCACATAGAGGAAGGCTGCGGCATAGGTTGCCGAACGGATAAAAATGAGGAGCGATGCAAGACAATGGGAATGACGATTGCAGAAAAAATTCTAAAGGCGCATCTGGTCGATGGGGAAATGGTGCAGGGCCAGGAAATCGGCCTAAAAATCGATCAGACGCTGACTCAGGATGCAACGGGTACCATGGCCTATCTGCAATTTGAGGCAATGGGCGTTGACCAGGTCAAGACTGAACGCTCGGTTGCGTATATTGACCACAATACCCTCCAGTCCGGTTTTGAAAATGCGGATGACCACAAATACATTGGCACAGTTGCCAAAAAGCATGGCATTTATTACTCCAAGGCGGGTAATGGCATCTGCCATCAGGTTCATCTGGAACGCTTTGGCGCGCCGGGCAAGACGCTGATCGGTTCGGATAGCCATACCCCCACTGGCGGCGGCATCGGTATGCTGGCGTTTGGTGCGGGCGGCCTGGACGTTGCCGTTGCAATGGGTGGCGGTGCGTACTACATCCCTATGCCCAAGATGGTACGTGTGACCCTGATCGGCAAATTGCAGCCGTGGGTTGCAGCAAAGGACATCATCCTGGATGTGCTGCGTCAGATGACCGTAAAGGGCGGCGTTGGTAAGATCGTAGAATACGCTGGCGAAGGCGTTGCAACCCTGTCGGTACCGGAGCGTGCAACGATCACCAACATGGGTGCCGAATTGGGCGCTACCACGTCCATTTTCCCGTCGGACGAAGTAACCAAGGCATTTCTGGAGGCTCAGGGCCGCGGCGATGTTTATGTGCCGCTCGCATCGGACCCGGATGCCAAGTATGATGAAGAATACACGGTAGACCTCAATACGCTGGTGCCGTTGGCTGCGATGCCGCACATGCCTGACAATGTAAAGCCGGTTACCGAGATCGGCCCGATCACGGTCAACCAGTGCTGCATCGGTTCGTGCACCAACTCGTCCTACTATGACATGATGAAGGTCGCTGCCATCTTGAAGGGCAAAACCGTACACCCGGATGTGTCGCTGACCATCAGCCCTGGCTCCAAGCAAGTATTTGATATGCTCGCCAAGAATGGTGCGCTGTCGGATATCATTGCAGCTGGTGCTCGTATTTTGGAATGCGCTTGCGGCCCCTGCATCGGTATGGGCCAGTCGCCCGAATCGGGTGGCGTTTCGCTGCGTACCTTTAACCGTAACTTTGAAGGCCGTTCGGGCACCCAGGATGCCCAGATTTATCTGGTTTCGCCCGAAGTGGCAGCCGCTTCGGCTCTGGCCGGTGTTCTGACCGATCCGCGCACGCTGGGTGAAGCACCGGTCATCGAAATGCCCGAGCATTTTGATATCAATGACAATCTGATTATCAAGCCCGCGGAAGACCCGTCTACCGTTGAAGTACGTCGTGGCCCGAACATCAAGCCCTTCCCGCTGGGCAAGGAACTGGAAGACAGCTATGCTGGTAAGGTTGTACTCAAAACTGAGGATAACATCACCACCGACCACATCTTGCCTGCTGGCGCAAAGCTGCTGCCGTACCGTTCCAATATCCCGTATTACTCCAACTACTGCTTTATCAACGTGGATCCCAAGTTCCCGGCTCGCTGCCAGGAGCAGGGCGGCGGTGTGATCGTCGGCGGTGCAAACTATGGTCAGGGATCGTCCCGTGAACATGCCGCTCTGGTGCCGCTGTATCTGGGCGTTCGTGCCGTTCTGGTCAAGTCGTTTGCACGTATCCATAAGGCCAATCTGGTCAACTCGGGTATCATTCCGCTGACCTTCGTGGACCCGGCTGATTACGATAAGATTAGCCTTAACGACAGCATTCAACTGCCGCATATTGCCGAGGAAATTAAGAATGGCAGCCGCGTCACCGTTGTGGTCAACGGCTATACATTCCAGGCTGAGTGCGAGGTTTCCGACCGTCAGCGCGGCGCACTGCTGGCAGGTGGTACGCTCAACTACGCCAAGAAGCAGCACGGATAAGCCGCTTTTCTAAAAAATAAGACGGATAGAAATGCTCGATCGGCACTTGGACAAAGGAGTCTGTACGACTCGTTGACAACCGACTGAAAAATTGTTAAAATAATATCGATATAGTTGGAGGACACCCCAATGGCATTATCTGAAAAAGCAATTGAACAATACGAAAAGGTCGTGGAAAGCCAGCTCGCGCGCATTCGCGCCATGAAGGAGCAGGGCGATTTCATTGACTATTCTAAGCTGGATAAAATCATCATCGGCGTTTGCGGTGGCGATGGAATTGGCCCGATGATCACCGGTATGGCGCAGCATGCGCTGGAAACCCTTCTGGCTGACAAGGTCAAGGCTGGCAAGGTTGAATTCCGTGTGATTGACGGCCTGACCATTGAACGCCGTGCTGAACTGGGCTGCGCAATCCCGCCCGATGTCATGGAAGAACTCAAGGCTTGCCATGTCATCCTCAAGGGGCCGACCACGACTCCTCGTAAGGGCGATCCGTGGCCGAATGTAGAATCGGCAAATGTAGCCATGCGTAAGGCACTGGATCTGTTTGCCAATGTGCGTCCGGTAAAGGTACCCGAACTCGGTATCGACTGGACCTTCTACCGTGAAAACACCGAAGGCGGTTATGCCGTTGGTTCGCAGGGCGTGCAGATTGATGACGATCTGTTCATCGACTTTACGGTTGCTACCTCGCAGGGCTGTGAGCGCATTGCCCGTCTGGCTTTTGAGTATGCGAAGAAGACTGGTAAGAACCGTGTTTCCTGCGTAACTAAGGCAAATATCATCAAGACCACCGATGGTAAGTTCCTGGATACCTGCCAGAAGGTTGCGGAAGAGTATCCGGAAGTTGTATTTGACGATTGGTACATCGACATTATGACTGCAAAGCTGCTGGACGACAAGCGCCGCCGCGACTTTAAGGTTGTTGTACTGCCCAACCTGTATGGCGATATCATCACCGATGAAGCAGCCGAAATTCAGGGCGGTGTTGGTACGGCTGGTTCGGCAAACATTGGTAAGCGATATGCAATGTTCGAGGCTATTCACGGCTCGGCGCCGCGTATGGTACAGGAAGGTCGCGCAAAGTATGCTGATCCGTCGTCGGTACTACGCGCATCGGTTATGCTACTTGAGCATATTGGCGAGATTGAACTGGCAAAGAAGCTCGATCGCGCTTTGGATATTTGTATGTATGAAAAGAAGAAGTATGTAATTACTGGCCGTGATACGGGTGCAACTGCACAGGAATTCACCGATTACGTGCTGGAAACCATTGCTTCTCTGGATTGAAATAAATAGGAGGCTTCGCTTTGGACAAGAAACAGAAGGTATCCCGGGCGGTCATCCACCGCATTCCCCGCTATTATCGGTATGTTTCCAGGCTCCGGGCGAGCGGTGTGCAGCGTATCTCATCCCGTGCGCTTGCGGAATCCATGGGGTTAACCGCATCGCAAATT
>JAUMSA010000322.1 GCA_031293105.1 Butyricicoccus sp.
GCGTGTGCGTATATGACGGGATGGCGGCCGCCGATCGCGTCGAGCAGGAGCAATTCGATCTGGTGCTGCTCGATGTGATGCTCCCAGGGGCTGACGGCTTTGAAGTGATGGAATACATCCGTCCGCGGGATATCCCGGTCATTTTTCTGACCGCCCGCGGCACGGTAGCCGACCGGGTCAAAGGACTCAAGCTCGGCGCGGACGATTATTTGGTCAAGCCCTTTGAGATTGTGGAATTGCTCGCGCGGGTCGAAACCGTGCTGCGGCGCTATCACAAACTCGACCGTATCATTGAAATCGGCGGTCTGACCATTGATATTTCCAGTTGGGCGGTCTACCGCGATGGAGTAGCGATTGCGCTGACCAAGAAAGAGTTTGAATTGCTGCTGCTGTTTGCGCGCAATCCGGATATTGCCCTGTACCGCGAAACGATTTACGAGCGGGTGTGGCAGAGCGACTATATGGGCGATAGCCGTACGGTCGATCTCCATGTGCAGCGGCTGCGGAAAAAAGTAGGCTGGGAAGACAAAATCAAGGCTGTGTATAAGATTGGCTACCGCCTGGAGGTGTAAATGAGTTATCGGGATAAGCTGCGGCTGATGATTGTGCTGCTGCTGGTGCTTTCGGTGGGTCTATCGGGCGCGTGGCTGATCACGGTATCCTTTGACAACGCCTTGACCCGGGAAGCGGGCGCAGCGCAGGATGAGCAGCGCATGGCATTGTCCATGCTGGCGGCGGCCACCAGCCATCCGGAATGGGAAGAACGGGATTTGGCCGGTGCTATCCGCATTCTGGAGCGGCAGAGTGGGCAGTCGTTTCGCCTGAGCGACGAACAGGGCCGTGTCTTGTACCAGCAGGTATACCACGGGCAGACGTTTCAGTCTGGGCTGATCGAACAGACCAATGCGCAGACCATGGCTTGGCGTGTGCAGCAGGAGAGCAATGGCAGCCACATGATTCAGACCGCAGGCATGATGACCGATGGCACACAGACCTTTTACCTGGAAGGTCTGCGTTCGATAGAGGACATCTATCGGGCGCGAAACGCCTTAAGCCGCAGTTTTGTCGGGCTTTTGTTCGCCATGGCTGGTCTGGGCATCCTCACGGCCGTGCTGCTGTCGCGTTGGTTGACCGGTTCGCTCACCGCACTGGCCGAGACCGCGCGCGCAATTACCGAAGGCGACCTGTCCCGTCGGGCCGACGAACAGGGGCAAGACGAGATCGGTCAGCTTGCGCGCGATTTCAACCTCATGACCAACCGGCTGTCCAAAAATATTGAAGCCTTGCAAGGGGCTGTCGAGCGGCAGGAAGAATTCATGGCTTCGTTTGCCCATGAGATGCGCACCCCGATGACCTCCATCATCGGATACGCCGACCTGCTGCGTTCGACCGAATTGCCGCCGGAGAGCCGCGCCGCGGCCGTGCATTATATCTTTTCCGAAGGCAAGCGGCTGGAAAGCCTGTCGAATAAGCTGCTCGACCTGATTGTTCTGCAAAAGCAGGATATCGCCAAAAAGCCCTGTGACATGGGGGCACTCATCCGGCAAGCAGGCGGGCTGTTTGAACAGCGGTTCCAACAGGCCGGCATCACGTTTTCCTGTGAAGCCGACAATACGGTTTGGATGGTCGAACCCGACCTATTCCAAACCCTGGTGATCAATTTGCTGGACAATGCGCGCAAAGCCATGCCGGATGGCGGTCAAATCCATGTGCAAGCCGGTCGGATGGGACAGCAATGGCAGATGCGTGTGCAGGACACCGGGCGCGGCATGCCGGCCGAAGCTATCCCGCGTTTGACCGAAGCCTTCTACCGGGTGGATAAGGCCCGTGCCCGCGCCAGCGGCGGCGTTGGACTTGGCCTGCGGCTGTGTGCGGAGATCGTCAAACTGCACCAAGGGACACTGTCCTTTGCCAGCCAGGAGGGGCGCGGTACCACCGTGACCGTATGTTTCCGAGAGGGGGCCGCCAAATGAAGTACAAACACTTCATCAGTTTGGGTATTGTCATTGCGGCGCTGGTGATTTGTGCCTCGTTGCCGGCTTTCCTAGCCCGGGGACATGATTTACGCGAGGTCAATACCATCCATACGGTTGAGATGAAACCTGTCCAGCTCGGGGAGGACAGCACGTATACCTTGCCCGAGCGGCTCGGGCTGCTCAGTGGACAAAATACGTATGAAGATTCCGAGACCATGGTGTTCCAAACAGGGGTCAATTATGACCACCGAAGCGCCCAGCAAAATGCGCAGAAACAGATTGATCTTCTGCATGCTGCGGGTCTGTTGCCCGAGGACAGTAGCGCCTACACCCGGATTTTTGTCAATGGGGTGGAATTCATCGCCGACCAGGAGAACCCGGCCTGCAACCTGATGCAATGGGAAATCCATGCATTGTCCGACCGGTATTTTGTGACGCTGGATATGGATGATGAAACCGGCAAGATTTTGCAATATCATGTTGCATGTACTCAGACCGGAGATGCTTGGCTGGAGCAGATTGCCTGCAAGACGGCGGCACAGGCTTGGAATGACTACTTAGGGCTTTCCCTCAAAGCCGAGGAAGATACCCGCAAACAAGCGCGGATGACCTTGCTGCTGCCAGGCTCGCCGGGAGCTCAAATCCCCGATTTGGATGATAACAGCCAATCTTTGCGCATCGTTTTAGGGGATGATAAGGCCGATGTCACGTATTTCCTCTATGTGACACCGTTGGAGTTCTGGAATTTTGTTGTATAAAAAACGAGTCCCGCATCGGTACCAAGACCGGATATGGGACTCGTTTCCTTTTGTTTATCCGTGGGCTTTGCGCCAAGCCATGTAGAGCGAAAAGGCGGTACATACCAAAACCAGCAGAACCAAACGGGTAAAGACCCAAAGCTGCAGCGCCAACAAAAGACCGGATAATAGCAGCAAAAGAACCAGAATGATCCGCATACGATGGGTGACTTGCACCAGCCGCTCGGGACTAAAGGGATTGTTCTCGTGGGGGAGGGGCGCGATGCGCCAAATCACGGCCGCGGCCAAAAGCCCGAGAATCCCGCAAAGACCGACAGGTACATACTGACAGGCCAGCATGAGTCCGGCCCAGACCGCAATGCTCATCGCAAAGCAGCGCATCGGGGTAGACGCATGATATCCGCCAGTATGGCTGCGCAACAGCAAAAAGGTAGCGTCAAAAAGCAAGGTTTCCGGAACCAAGTGCAGAAAAATGGCCAAAACAAGCTGAGCCGCATGGAAAGAGATGGTCTCCACCAGGCAAAACAGGCCATATTCCTGCACCTCGGCATCCTCAGGTGTAATGATTTTTTGGGAAACCAGAAAATTACTCCAACGTTTGAACATGGGAATGCGCCTCCTCTGTGTTGATATAGGATGCATGGATGTGTTCGACTTTCGCGCTCTGCGAAAGCGCGAGCTTGGCAGTAAAGATGCCGTTTTGGTAAGTCGCATGGAAAAAGCCGCTGTATCGGTTGGCGACCCATTGCAGCTGCTTCATCCCTATGCCGTGACGTGTGCTGGGTTTGCGGGTTCGGAATCCGTTTTTGCCCTGGATGGGCCGGATTTCACTGGGATTGTTGCAGCAAATAACCAGAAAACTGTCCGCCTGATGCAGGGTCAGCTCAAGCCAACGGTTTTCCGGCAGCTGATTCTTGTCGCATGCTTCAATGGCATTATCGAGTAGGTTGAACAGGGCCGTGCAGAGGTCCGGAATGGAGATGGTCAGCGGTTCAGGGAAACAGATTTCAGCCGAAACCTGGATATTGTGCTTTTTGGCATAGATAAACTTGGAGTTCATCAGCGCATCCACAGCCGGCACACCGGTGTTGACAAAGGTCGAACTGGCGGTCAAGGTGCCCAAAATGTCCTGCACATACTGGACGACTTCCTTGTCGTGATTCTGCTCGGCCAGCGAAGCAATGATCTGCATGTGATTGCGGAAATCATGCTGCGCGCCTCGAATCTGCTCGTACATGGAGGAAAGAGCCTTCTGCTGCTCCAGCTGCTGTTCGGCTTGAAGCAGTTCGTTTTCCAGACGGTATTTCCGTTCGGCCTCGGAAGACAGGCTGAGCGCAAGCAGGAAAAACAATATCGTAACCACCAGGAAAATCAGCGGAAAAGCGCCCAAAATCGAATGAATGGCCTCGGGGTGCAGGTTGGCTACCCACTGGAAGGCGACCACAAAGCTGGCCAGGAACCCGATGCCCGAACACAGGGCAATCCACTGCGAGGTGTGAATGGCCTGCGGATGAATGACCGGTTTACGGCGGTAAAGCACCAGGATACAGCCACCCCAAAGGAAATAAAGCAGGCTGCGCGATTCCAAAATGCCAAATACCATTAAAAACGGGGTGTCGGATACATCCGAAAACGAAACATGGGGAAACAGCAGTGCCAGCACAAAGGGGACGCTGCTTTCGCAGGCGTACATGCTGACCAAATCTACGACCGGTAAAAAGAGCGACACGGCAAATTTGTGTTCGGAGATGATCCAGCAATAAATCAGTTTTAAAAGGACGACAAAGGCGGTTTTGATAAGGTAATGGATGCTGCTGAAGCTGAGCAGGCAACAGAAAACCGTGAAGAGTCCGACGCAAAGAAAATAAAATCTCCAGTGGAACTTTTCGCGGTTGGGTTGGATGACCAGCCAGAATAAGAGCAACGGTAGGGCTTGGTCGAGCAAAGAAGATAAAATGATTAAGATATTTTCCAGGATTGTCACAAGGTTCCTCCAAGATAAGTTGCTAAGAATTGAATGACCGCCGGGCGGTAACTGCGGCTGACGGGAATTTGCTCCCCGTTGTCCAAACACAGGGACTTGTCCGATAGGGTGTGAATGTGCCGGTAGTTGACCAGATACGACCGGTGGGTCTGGATAAAGGTGTGGGGCGGCAATTCTTGCCGTATTTCACGAAAACTTTTGCGATAGTCGATGGGTTCCTGTTCGGTTTGAATGCGGCAGATATGCCCGGTCGCTTCGATGTACAGGATTTGCCGGATGGGCAGGAACCACCATTGCCCTTTTTGGATGACGCGCAGCATTTGCTGCTGCTTGGTCTGGGCAAAGGCACAGGCCTGCTCCAAACAGGAGGCGCAGTCTTTGGGGGTGATGGGCTTCATTAAGTAGCGAAAAGCCTGCACGGTATAGCCGTCAAAGACATATTTTTGATGGTTGGTCAGAAATACAATCGGAACATGGGGATTATAGGTACGGATGGTTTGCGCAGCGTGCAAGCCAGACCCAGCCGCCAGTTCGATGTCGAGGAAAAAAAGATCGGTTTGCCCTGCCCGCTCTGCGTTCAGCGAAACTTCACGGGAGTAGGATGTCATATGGACCGTGCAGTCATGGGCAGCGCAC
>JAUMSA010000045.1 GCA_031293105.1 Butyricicoccus sp.
TGACAGGACTTGAACCTGCGGCCTCTTGACCCCCAGTCAAGCACGCTACCAGCTGCGCTACACCCGGATTTATTCCGCCTAAATAGAATACCATTTTGCATAGTATTTGTCAATACCTTTTTGTCAGAAGAATGAAAAATACTTGGAAGCCACGATACGAACACAGTGTGCACTGCGTCCGTATCGTTTATGACCATGCGCGCTCAAGCGCTGTCACGGCTTCTTCCAACTCCATTTCCGGCAATCCGGCATAGCCCAGGATCACCGTGGATTCCGGACAACTTGCCGGTTCCGCGCTATAATACTCGGACAGGCCGGATACCCGTACACCCTGCTCATATGCCCGTAAAACCATCTGAGCCTCGCTCCATTTGCCGTTTAGGGTCAGTAGGATATGCAAGCCTGCCTCGGCTCCGCGAATGCGAATATGCGGCCCCAGCGTGCTTCGCTGGAGTGCCGCTAGCAGCACATCCCGTCTCCCCTTGTACAGGTTCCGGATACGCGATACATGACGCTCGAAACTGCCAGTATGCAAAAACTGTGCCAAGGTATACTGCTCAAAGCTGGGCACCGTGGACGCATAAAATCCCAGCTTGCTATGGTAGGCATCCAGCAGACGACGCGGCAACACCATATAGCCAATACGTAGCGAGGGCGCCAAGCTTTTGGCAAAGGTATTCAGATAAATCACCCGATCCGCATGGTCGAGTTCCTTCATGGCCGGAATCGGGCGGGAGGCATAACGAAATTCAGAGTCGTAATCATCTTCGATGATATAGCGGTCTTGGCTGTCAATTGCCCATTGCAGCACATCCCGGCGCCGTGCGGCTGGCATGACCACGCCAAGCGGAAAATGATGCGATGGCGTCAGGTATACCACGCTTGCATCGCTGCGGCGCAGCAAATCCACCCGCAGCCCTTGCGCATCGAGCGCGAGAGGTGCGACTGGCGCGCCATTGGCCCGGAAAATGCGCTCCAATTTGGGATAGCCAGGATTCTCGATCGAATATACCCGCTCGCGGCCTAAGAGCTGAATAATCAAACTGAGCAGATATTCCGAACCGGCACCCACGACCACCTGTTCCGGACTGGTACGAATCCCGCGAAATTCGGCGAGATAACGACAGATCTCCTGCCGCAGTTCAGGCGCGCCCTGCGGCGGCGCAGCCGCCAAAAGCTGGCTGGCCCGCGTGGTCAACTCCCCGCGCAATAAGCGCGCCCATGTTGCAAAGGGAAAGCAGGCAGTGTCCACTGTGTTGGTCTGGAAATCATACCGCACGGTATCTGTCTGGGGGGCTTCCACTGGCATGTCCTCCGCTTCGGGCAGCGTGACAGGCGCTGGATAGCGCTCCATGGCTTGTACGAAATACCCCGACCGCGGTTTGGAGACCACATAGCCCTCTGCCAAAAGCTGCCCATAGGCGGCTTCTACCGTGATGGAGCTGACTTTTAGATGCTCGGCCAGCCGTCGTTTGGACGGCAGCCTCTCCCCGCCTGCCAGCGAGCCATCCATAATATCCTGCCGAATCGCCCGGTAAAGCTGTTCATACAGCGGCGCTTTGGCAGCTGCATCCAAGTGATAGGTTCGCATGATGGACCTCCTCCCCTTCTATGGTTCTAAATCGCGCCCATAGAGCGCATGATATACAAAGCTGCTGTCATCGTCAGCGCGGACAAGGCGGTCGTCAACACAATAATGGACGAGGACAGCACTGCATCGCCGTCCATGTTCTTGGTCATGATATAGCAGGTCACCGTGCTTGGCGCACCCGTCATAATCAGCAGCGCGACCAATGCTTGGTCGCGAAAGCCCATGGCATAGGCAATCGGCAGAAAAATCCCCGGCAGTACAATCAATTTGATGATGGACGCCGCAATGGTCGGCCCCAGTTTTCGGATGGCCTTCGCGCCCTCAAAACCTGCACCAATGGAAACGAGCGCCAAGGGTGTCGCCGGTGCAGCGAACATTTCCAGTGTCTTGTTGACCATCACCGGGAAATCGATCTCCAGCAGCGAAAACGGCAGACCGCATACAATGCCCAAAATAATCGGGTTGGTCAGGATACCCACCAAGGTGCTGCGCAGCAAGCTGCGTCCGGGCTGACGGCTGTTCGACCGCACGGTCAGCACCAACACGGCATAGATGTTATACAGCGGTACGGTCGCTACGATCATCAGCGGCGCCAAGCCGGCGTCTCCATAAATATTCTGAATAAATGCTACCCCAAGCACGGCCAGCGAGCCGCGAAAGGCACCTTGAGTAAAGGCGCCGATCATGCTCTTATCGCGTAAAAATAACTCAGCCCCGCCCCAAATGGCAAAAAAGTAAACCGTTGTCGAGATCGCGCAAAACAAAAAGAATTTCAAATCAAATGTTTCGGTAATGCGCCCGGCGGCAATGTCACGAAACAAAAGAATGGGCAGGAATAATTTAAAAATCACCTTATCTGCCCCGGCGATAAACCCCTCCGAAAAAAAGCCGCGCCGTTTGAGCAGGTAACTCAAAAAAATCACCGCAAAAATCGGCAACGTCGCATTTAAACTATACACCAGACTATCCAAACCAACACTTCCCCTTAAAAAATAGGGGTGGTCCTTATGACCACCCCTTCTGCTTACCAGCGTGCAGCCTTTTCTTCAAAGGACAGACCGACCGCTCCTGCTCCGATATATGTCCCGATGACCGCGCCAACGTTGTGAATCTGCGCCCGGATACCCGGCACAACGTGCTTTAACTCATGCAGCAGCGCATGCGCCTGCGACGGGGCATCCGAATGGACAACAATTACGTGGCTCAAGTCTTTTGCGCACTCCAAAAACTTATGCACCAGCTTTTGTTTGATCTGTGCCGCTCCGCGGCATTTGCCGCAGTCGGTTGCCAGCCCCTGCACCACCGTCAAGATCGGTTTGATGCCCAGCAGGCTGCCCATCGCCGCCCGCACATTGCCGATGCGGCCACCCCGGCGTAAATATTCCAAGGTTTCGGGCACGAAGTAGATAGCCGCCGTATGCTGCATCTGTTCCATACGCTGCAAAACGTCATCGATGGACGCCCCCTCCCGCGCCATGTGCGCTGCGGTTTCCGCCATCAGACCGGTCGCGGTGCAGCCGTTATACGAATCGATGATATGAATTTTCGGGGAAAACCCGTGTTCCTCCAGCATGGAGGCAGCCAAAGCTGCCGAACGAACCGTACCGGACAGGCCGCCTGCAATGGTAATGCACACAATGTGTTCGGCATCCGGATAGGTACGGAACACGCGCATGAACATTTCCGGACTCGGCTGGGAGGTTTTGGGCAATTCGCTTGTCTTGGCGAGCCGGCGATAAAACTGCGCCGGCGTCAGTTCCAGACCCTCTAAAAAGTGCTCGTCTCCAAACGAAACGGTCAATGGAACCATAGTAAAACCAGCGGCTAACGCCTGTTCGGGCGAATAGTCGCAACTGGAGTCGGAAATGACAACGATTTTCTGCATAGGCTCTCCTTTTGTGTCTATGTGGATTCGGATTCCGATAGGAAAAATTTTTGCAATTTTAATAAACTGTCTGCCAAAATTGAGGTTTCCTGCGGGGTCAAATCACTCACAGCCGCTTCCAGCATGCGGGCATGGAATTGTTTGTGGTATTCATACACTGCTCGCCCCTTGGCAGTCAGCCGCACATTGACCACTCGCTTGTCCTTGTGATCCCGGGCGCGCTCGACCAGACCCTTGTTTTCCAGCCGGTCACAGGCTACGGTCAAGGTGGCCATCGTAACCCCCAGAGCTTTGGATACCTCACTCATGCGGCGCGGCTGATGGTCGCCGATTTTCTCGATGATGTGGATTTCTGTAATGGAGATATCCGCATCCAGACTGGTCGACAAGGACCGCTCTTCAATTTTGTTGATTCGCCCCCAAACATCGACCAGAAATGTATGAATCGTTTCATAGTCGGACATCTCCATCACCTCGCTTCAAATTAATTTATTTGACAAACTAATTATATCATACGCCCTGCCCCGGTACAAG
>JAUMSA010000066.1 GCA_031293105.1 Butyricicoccus sp.
AATATGACTGTATTTTCTCGGCATAACAAAGACCTCCTGTGGTAGTTCCATTCTACCACAGGAGGCCTTCTTTTTTCATTGTCCGTTTTTACTGGTTCGGTTCAACTTGGAGGGCTCTTTTCATTGGCATTACTTGCGGGAGATTGCCTTCTTGACAGCTTCTACGATGTGAGCTGCGGTCAGACCGTACTCTTCCTGCAGGAACTTCTGTGCACCTACCTGGCCGAAACGGTCTTCTACGCCGACCATTTCCATCGGAACCGGGCAGTTCTTGGTAACAACCTGTGCAACAGCCGAACCCAGGCCGCACTTAACCTGATGGTTCTCAGCAGTTACGATGCAGCCGGTTTCCTTAGCGGAAGCGATGATCAGCTCTTCGTCGATCGGCTTCCAAGTGAACATATCGATCACCTTAGCGGAGATGCCCTCAGCAGCCAGGGTCTCTTCAGCCTTCAGAGCTTCGTCAACCATGATACCGGAAGCAATGATGGTAACATCCTTGCCTTCCTTCAGGGTGACGCCCTTACCGATTTCAAAATCAGCGCCATCGTCATAAACCTTTACGATGCCCTTACGAACCATACGAGTGTAAGAGAACTTGCCCGAAGCCGCGATCTTCTTGGTCAGGTCGTTCATCATTGCATAGTCGGTCGGGTCGATGACAATTGCTTCCGGAATCGCCATGTACAGTGCCATATCTTCAAACGGCATGTGGGTACCGCCATTGTAAGCAGCGCATACGCCCGGGTCAGAACCCAGAACATGAACCGGCAGTTTCGCATAAGCGCAGGACATGAATGCCTGGTCATAAGCACGGCGGGACGAGAAGCAGCCAAAGGAGTGCATGAATACGGTGCGGCCGGTTGCAGCCAGACCTGCTGCAACACCCATTGCATTGGCTTCTGCAATACCTGCGTTGAAGGTCTGCTTCGGGAATTCAGCTTCCAGCTTCTTGGTGTTGATGCAGCTATACAGGTCGCAGTCAATATGGCAAACCTTGCTGTCTGCTGCCATCAGCTCCTGCATCGCGGTTACGTATGCGTCGCGATTTGCACGGGAATCGTTCTCGTGCTTCCCAATCAAAGTGAACTTCATTATTCCATACCCTCCTTACTGTGCCTTAACCTTAGCAAGCTCAGCCTCGGCCGCTGCAATGGCTTCATCCCACTGCTCCTTGGTCGGCTGCGAGGAATGTGCACCGGAAGGTTCTGCAAAAGTCGCGCCCTTGCCCTTAACGGTGTTGAGCACGATGCAGGTCGGCTTGCCCTTGCACTCGTAAGCTGCCATGACTGCGTCATAAACCTGCTCGATGTCGTTGCCGTCCTTGACGTCAATGACGTTCCAGCCAAAAGCGTCGAACTTCGCGCCGATGCCCTTGCCGTGGCTCATAACGTCGTCAACTGCGCCGTCGAGCTGGCGCTTATTGTAGTCTACCAGGCAAACCAGGTTGTCCAGCTTGTAGTGAGCGGCAAACTGAGCACCTTCCCAAACCTGGCCTTCGTCGCACTCGCCGTCGCCAACGAATACGAATACATGGCTGGAACGGTCGTCCATCTTATTGCCAAGCGCTGCGCCAACAGCCGAGGACATGCCCTGGCCGAGCGAACCGGTCGTCAGATCGATGCCCGGGGTCTTGGTGCGGTCGGTATGGGACGGGAAATTGGTATGCGGCTGATTGAGGGTATACGCCTGCTCTACCGGGTAGAAGCCCTTCAGGCCCAGGGTTGCGTACATGGCCGGACCTGCATGGCCCTTGGACATAACACACCAGTCACGATCTTCCCAATGCGGGTTCTTCGGATCGACCTTCATGACATCACCGTACAGGACTGCCAGCGCCTCGACAACAGACATCGAACCGCCGACATGACCAAAGCCCAACGAGCCGATGGTCTTCAGTGCTTCCAGTCTGATCTCTGCGGCAAATACGCGGAGAGCCTGCATTTTTTCTGCTTTCTGCATTGAATACACCTACCTATTCCTAATTCATAATAGAACAGCAAAAAATCGATGGATGGCCGGGAAATCCCCTCCTCCATTCCAAAATCATCTTATCATTTTTTTCCCATAATTTCAATGGCAAGCGTCTATTTTCCATCAAAAATTTTTCATCTTTTTGCGCAAGTTTGCCAATTTGCCTTAAAATCTCTTTCGTATTTTTGCACCTTCAGTCAAGAAATCTACGTTTCTTGGTTGATTTTTCAACAAGTTCTGATAAAATTAAAGTAGAGCATTTTGCAGAAGCCAATGGGAATGGTTCCGTCCGCTTCCCGGCTCTGTTTTCCACTCCGGATACCCACGGAAACCGGGCTGCGGAAACGAGAAACCTTCCCAATCGAAAAAGCTGTTTTGAGAGGATTGTGGAAAAGGGGTTCTCCGTCCCCCTTCTGATTGCTCGCTGCTTCGTGCCGGACCGCACCGCAGCATGAATTTTTGAGGAGGCAGGAAATAACATATGAAAATCAGCCGATTGAATTCCATAGAACAATATGTCATCGCCAAGGAAACCGTTTCGATCGATGAGCTTTGCGAGGTTTTTGGCGTGTCCAAAAATACCATCCGCCGCGACCTAAACGATTTGGAAGCCCGCGGCCATATCGCCAAAGTCTATGGCGGTGTCACCGCGATCTCGTCAACGGGCGCCATCCTTCCCCCGCCTGTGCGTTCGGGCATGAACTCAGCCGACAAAAACCTCATCGGCCGGCTGGCAGCGGGCGAAGTCTGCGACGGCGACACCATCTTTATCGATTCGGGTACGACAACCCTCTGTATGCTGCGGTATCTGACCGGCCGCAAGAAGCTGACCATCGTCACCCACTCGCTGGCCGCCCTGTCCGAAGCGTCCAAGTATGAAAACCTGAGCCTGATTTGTCCGGGCGGCATTTACAGTCCCCCGACCGATTCCTTTGTCGGCCTTTCGACCTTTGAAGCACTCAGCGGCATGACCATCAACAAAGCCTTTATGGCAGCCACCGGCGTTTCGCTCGAAAGCGGCATGACCAACACCACATTCCTGGAAGCAGAAATTAAGCGCGGCGTTGCCCACCGCGCTTCTTCGGTCTACCTGATGGCCGACAGTTCCAAGCTGGATAAGGAAGCCGTGATTTCCTTCTGCCAGCTGCGTGACCTGACCGCCTTTGTCACCGACCGCCGTCCCCCGGACCGTTACATAGAATTTTTCCGTGCGCACAGCATCCGGGTTCTGTGCCAATAAGCGGTTTATTTCAGGCGGTTTAACCCCTTGCGGTATTGGGATGGCGTGCAGCCAAACACTTCCCGGAACCGTTTAATGAAATAGCTGAAATTTTCGAAGCCGACCGAGAGCGCGATATCCATAACCGCCCGGTCGGTTTCGCGCAGCAGCCGGGAAGCCTGCTCAATGCGCAGGAAATTGATGTGCTGTACCAGCGTTTTGCCCAGGTTCTCCTTAAAATAAGTACAAAAATACTGGGGCGATAAGCCAAACCGCGCGGCGACATCGTTCAGACGCAGCGGTTCGGTAAAATGTTCGTTAAGGTATTCCACGATGCTTTTGAGCGTCTGCGCCCGGTAATCGCCCTGCGGGCGCGCCGCGCGCTCTTGCAGCACACCGCTGCCGGCCGCCATAGCGACGATTTGCAGCAGCCCGGCCTTGACCAGCAGTTGGTAGCCGGTTTTTTTTGCTTGGTAAGCCCGCTCGATCATGGCCAGTGTGTCGGCAATGCCCGCATTGCCCGGCTGTCCCCGGCGCAGTTCGGTCTGAAATACCAACTGTCGCGCGGCGAGCGGCCCTAAAATCTCGCTTTGCGCCAGGTCGATCCGCTGGAATTCCAGCGAGTCCAGTGGGAACACGTAAGCGCGGAATGTGCCGCACTGTCCGCCGCGAATTTCATGGAGCTGTTCAACATCCACAAAGAACACATCGCCTTTTTGTCCAACATACTGATTTTCCGCAATTGTCAAACCGACTTCGCCGTCGATCACGGTGATGATTTCCAGCTCTGGATGCCAGTGATATGGGATAAAAAGGCTGTCTTTTGCGTCTCTGGGATAGATTTGAAACGGAAAGGCCGCCGTACCGTGCAGCCGCTTTTCCCGCCGGGATGCGTCCATTTGCAATGCCTCCTGCATTTTGTGAAAATCGTGTTATTATTTGTGAAGATATTGCAAGACGTTCTGCCTGCATGTTATTATAATTATAC
>JAUMSA010000085.1 GCA_031293105.1 Butyricicoccus sp.
GTGGTACACCGGCAGAGCGCGCTCAAAAACTGGATGAGATTGCTAAATTGATCGAAAAGATTGAACGGTAAAAAGATAAAAAGCTGGTAGAAAATTTTCTACCAGCTTTTTGGTTATTGAACAGGGGAAGCAGGACCCACAAAAAGATGCAGCGCCTTTTGATGATTGACAATTTCAGCGACTTTGGGTGCGCCGCCGAACTCCCCATCCAAAGTCCAAGGTACTTCGATATCGGACGTAAATCGAATCTTCTGTGCTTTAAAGCGTGTCACAAATTTGCATTGTTCGGGGGAAACCAGGATTTCATTGAGTATCATTTGCAGATCAAGAGGATTGGTCGGCGCCTTAACTAAGAACACTTCAAACAAGCCGTCATCCAAGCCGACATCGCTGGCGATGATCCCTTTGAACCCGCCTACGGTTGTTGCATTGGTGACCATGCCGAAGATAAAGTCCCCTTCAACCGTTTGGCCTTCGCTTTCTACGCGGACGTGATAATTACGCAGCGTGGGTAAAGATTTGATGCCTTCCAAAATATAGGCCAGTCGACCCAGTGCATTTTTTGTATTCTGCGGGGTCGAGTAGGAGACCTCGGTAAAGGCGCCAAAACCGGCAACATAGGTAAAATACCGGCCGTTAAAACTGCCGACATCGACGCTGGATGGCATGCCATTTAAGATGAGCGCCGCAGCATCAAGCGGTTTTTTGGGGATTTGCAGACTGCTAGCAAAGTCATTGGTCGTGCCCGATGGGATATATCCAAGTGCTGGCTTTTCTTCCAGCTGCATCAATCCGCCAACGGTTTCGTTGAGGGTGCCGTCACCGCCGCTGCATACGATCAGGTCAAAATCACTGCCGCGGGTTGCAACGATACGAGTTGCATCGCCAGCCTTCTGCGTGGTGTATAGTGTGACTTCATAATCCGCCTTGACGAACTGATCCACACAGTCGACAACATGCAGCCGCATTTCGCCTTTTCCCGAATTCGGATTTACAACAAACAATAACTTTTGCGACATAAATTGATATCTCCTTCAATAAGGATACGGTTTTACTCCGACAACAGACTGCAAACCGCATTGGCATAGGCAACCGGGTCCTCCGGGGCAATCCCTTCGATGAGCTGTGCCTGTGTGTACAGAATGTTGGCATAGGTTTTCAGTTTATCTTGGTCGCCGTCCAGCGTACGCAGCTTTTGGAAGATGGGATGCTCTGCATTCAGTTCCAGAACACGTTCGGCTTTGACCTCCGGCTCATTGCCCATACGCTGCGCCTTAAGTACCTTTTCCATTTCCAGAGAAATAGCACCGTCGGTCGACAGGCAACACGGATGGCTCTTTAAGCGAGAAGTAAGCTGCACACGGGTTACCTTATCGCCTAGAGCGGCCTTGAGATCATCCAGCAAGGTCTTGTTATCCGCAGAAAGCTTTTCAATCTCCTGCTTTTCCTCCTCACTTTCCAGGCCGAGATCGCCATCGGTAATGGACTTGAATTCTTTATCCTGGAATTTTTGCATCATCTTGACGCAGAATTCATCGATCGAATCGGTCATATACAGCACTTCATACCCCTTATCGCGTAAGCGTTCCATCTGGGGCAGCAGGCTGATTTTGGCAGCGCTTTCGCCGCAAGCATAGTAAATGAATTTTTGATCGTCCTTCATACGGGATATGTACTCTTCCAGCGTGACCATTTTGTTTTCGGTCGAGGACATATACAGAAGCAAATCTTGGAGCAATTCCTTATGGGCGCCATATTCTACATACGTGCCGTACTTGAGCTGCATGCCGAAGGACTTGAAGAATTCCTCATATTTTTCCCGGTCATTTTTGAGAAGATTGAGCAGTTCAGACTTGATCTTCTTTTCCAGGTTGTTGGCGATGAGTTTCAAATGGCGGTCGTGCTGGAGCATCTCGCGCGAGATATTCAGCGATAGATCATCACTATCAACCAGACCGCGTACAAAATTGAAATGATCGGGCAGCAGATCGGCGCAGCGTTCCATAATCAACACACCGTTGGAATAAAGCTGCAATCCCTTTTCGTAATCCTTGGTGTAATAGTTAAAGGGTGCGCTGGCCGGAATGAACAGCAAAGCGTGGAAGGTGACTGCACCTTCGGTACTCATATGGATATGCCGTACCGGGTCTTTGAAGTCATAGTATTTGGATTTGTAGAACGCATTATAATCTTCGTCCTTGAGTTCGGACTTGGATTTTTTCCAAATCGGCACCATGGAGTTAAGAGTGGTCAGCTCCATATAATCTTCATATTCCGGCTTTTCCGGGTCGCAGCCTTCCTTCATGCGGGTGCGGGGCATCTCCATCTGGATGGGGTAGCGGATATAGTCGGAATATTTGCGTACAATCGACTGAATACGGAACGGATCGAGATATTCGTCGAAGTTCTCGGTTTCGGTATTGTCCTTAATGGTCAGGATGATATCAGTACCAACCGTGGCACGCTGGCCAGGGGTAATGCTGTACCCATCCGCGCCGTCAGATACCCAACTGTTGCACTCATCGGTTTTTTCCGAGCGGCTGATAACCTCTACAGTTTTCGCGACCATAAACGCCGCATAAAAACCAACGCCAAACTGGCCAATGATATCGACATCGCTCTTATCCTTGGCATCCATCTGCTGCTTGAAAGCGAGCGAACCGGAATGCGCAATCGTACCCAGATTTTCTTCCATTTCTTCAGCCGTCATGCCGCAGCCATTATCCGAAATGGTCAGTTTACGCGCCTCCTTATCCAGCGTGATACGGATGGGCAGAGAGTCACGGGTGACGCCGGTGCGGTCCTCTTGCATGGCGCTGTAATACAGCTTATCGGTGGCGTCCGATGCGTTGGAAATGAGTTCGCGCAGGAAAATCTCATGGTGCGTATAAATGGAATGGATCATGAGGTCAAGCAGACGTTTGGATTCTGCCTGAAATTCTTTTTTTGCCATGGTTTCAATACACCTCGGAAATTTTAAAATTTGGGATTAGCACTCGCATATATCGAGTGCTAACAACATGATGATAATACCATCTTTCCAAAAAATCAAGTCTGGGGCAAAAGATTTACATGGCGTTCATTTTTTACCGCAGCTTATGGCGACTGATCTGGCGCTTCTGCAGGCGGCTGCGAACCGATTGCCGCAGCAGCGTGTAGACAACGGAAAACAGCGGAATATTGATAATCATGCCCACAATTCCCATGGTGCTGGCCCCCAGGGTTACCGCCATGAGAACCCAGATAGAGGGCAGACCGACCGAACTGCCGACCACATGGGGATAGATCAAGTTGCCCTCCACTTGCTGGAGGACTAAGAATAAGATCAGGAACCATAAGGCCTGAATGGGACTCACAATCAAAATCAGGAAAACACCCACCGCACAGCCAATAAACGCGCCGAAAATCGGAATTAAGGCCGTGACGGCAATGAGGGCAGAAATAACAAGCGCATAGGGCATGCGCAGTAAACTCATGCAGATAAAGAACATCAGTCCCAAAATGCAGGCTTCCAGACATTGGCCAGAGATGAAGCTGGAAAAGGTATCGCGAGTAAGCTGGCAGATTTCCAGAAAGCGGTCTGCATGCTTTTCTGGAATGAAGGAATACAAGACGCGCTTAAATTGTCCGCCAAGGGTACCCTTTTGCAGAAGCAAGTAGATGGCAAATACCAAACCGATGATGAAATTCGTTACACTATTGATAACCGAAGAAGCAAAGCTAAAAGTATTGTTCAGGATATTGCCATTGACAAAGAAACTGTAAACCTGCTCGCTAATTTTTTTCCAGTCGATATTGCTCCAATCGGAAAAGAATTTTTGAACTTCTGCGACAATTTCCGGATAATCGGCCGCAAAGTCATTGACATAGTTAATCGCTTGGGTGGAAAAGATGGTTAATCGCTCTCCGACCGTAACAAATGATCGCGCCATTTCAGGAATGACCATCAAAGATAAGATACCCAAAACAGCAATAACAAGTGCAAAGGTCAAAATCAGCGATAGGATACGTCGCAATCGATATAAAGGATTTAACCGGCGGCCAAATCGGCGGGGGAACAATTTGCGTTCTAAAAAGCACATGGGGACGTTGA
The DNA here is from genome assembly GCA_031293105.1 of Butyricicoccus sp. Classification (GTDB taxonomy): domain Bacteria; phylum Bacillota; class Clostridia; order Oscillospirales; family Butyricicoccaceae; genus Butyricicoccus_B. Next base: position 4,094 of record JAUMSA010000085.1, read on the forward strand.
GAATAAAAGCGATTGCACCTCCAACA
>JAUMSA010000125.1 GCA_031293105.1 Butyricicoccus sp.
ACGAAATTTGCCTCCTTCTCATTTACCATCCATTCGGAAAGACCGTTTTCCGATCTCCCGATCATTATACCATATTTCCGATTCTTGCGGGGAAATTTTTCTATCTTTTCTTTCCAGTTCCTTGTTTTAACAAAATAGCGACAAAACATCCCGCCTGCAAGCAGGCGGGATGTGCTTCTGTTGCTTTTGCCGAAATCCAAGGAAACTTCGGGTTTCAAAATCCAGTTTATTCGCCTTTTTTAGCCTGTTTGATGGACAGCGAGATGCGACCGGTCTTCGGGTCAGCCGACAGCACGCGCACCCGCACCGCATCCCCGACCGTGACCACTTCGGACGGATGTCGAACAAATTTATTCGACAGTTCGGACACATGTACCAGCCCATCCTGGTGCACGCCGATGTCTACAAATGCGCCAAAGTCGGTCACATTGCGCACCGTGCCGTTTAAGTCTATGCCGGGCTTTAAGTCCTTGACATCCAGAATGTCCGAACGCAGCACCGGCTGCGGCAGTTCGTCGCGGATATCCCGTCCAGGCTTTTGCAGCTCGGCGGCAATGTCCTGTAAGGTCGGCACGCCTACCCCACAGCGGGCCGCGGCATCGGCGGCGCCAAAGGTTTGCAGACGGGCGGCGAGTTCGCCTACCTGGCCGCGGGCAGCATCGGCTTCGGTATAGCCGTACAGGGTCAGCAGCGTGCGCGCGGCTTCATACGATTCCGGGTGCACCGCCGTGCGGTCGAGCAGTTCGTCGCTGTCCGGCACCCGCAGGAAACCGGCGCATTGTTCATATGCCTTGGGGCCCAGACCCTTGACTTTGAGCAGCTGCTTACGATTTTGAAAACGGCCATTCTGTTCGCGGTAGGCGGCGATGTTTTTGGACACGGTTTTGCTCACGCCAGCCACGCGGCTGAGCAGGGCGGGCGATGCGGTATTGAGGTCCACGCCCACCGAGCTGACGCAGTCCTCGACCACGCCGTCCAGCGTTTCGCCCAGTCTGGCCTGGGGCATGTCGTGCTGGTACTGACCTACGCCGATCGACTTGGGGTCGATCTTAACCAGTTCGGCCAGCGGGTCCTGTAAGCGACGAGCGATCGATACCGCCGAGCGCAGTGACACATCAAAATCCGGGAATTCCTCCGCGCCCAGCTTGGATGCCGAATAGACCGATGCCCCGGCTTCGGATACCACCATATACTGCACCCCGCCGCCATACGCGCGGATGAAATCAGCCACAAAAATCTCGGATTCCTTGGACGCCGTGCCGTTGCCAATGGCGATGCACGAAACCCCATGGGTTTTGCACAACCTGTGCATAATCTTCTTGGCTTCTTCGATCTTCTTGTGCGGCGGTGTGGGATAGATGACCGCGGTTTCGAGCACCTTGCCGGTGGGGTCGACGACGGCCAGCTTACAGCCGGTGCGATAGGCTGGGTCAAAGCCCAGCATGACCCGCCCGCGGACGGGCGGCTGCAAGAGCAGCGGCCGCAGATTGAGCGCAAAGGTATGGATGGCCTGCTCGTTCGCGCGGTCGGTCAGGTCGCTGCGAATCTCCCGCTCGAGCGAGGGGAAAATCAGCCGGGCATAGCTGTCCTCACACACGGCGCGCAGCTCGTCCGCATACGCGCTCTTGGGATGCACCAACGCCCGCCGCAGGATGACCAGCGCCTCGTCCCCGTCGCCGGTGAGCGTGACCTTGAGTTTGCCTTCCTTCTCCCCGCGGCCGATGGCCAAAATGCGGTGGCTCTGCATGCGCCGCACCGGCTCGGAAAAGTCATGGTACATGGTATAGACCGTGTCGGTTTCGTCGGTGCCCACCGTATGCAGCACACCGGTACGCATGAGTAGCGCGCGCAGGCGGCCGCGCACCGCGGCATCGTCGCTCAAGTCCTCGGCCAGGATATCCCGCGCCCCGGCCAGCGCATCGGCAGCGCTCTCGACGCCCTTATCCGGCTGCACAAACGGCTGCGCCGCTTCCAGAGCCGGTACGGCCTTGCCATGCGTATCGCGCAACAGCGCGGCCAGCGGCTCCAGCCCCTTCTCCCGCGCGATGGATGCGCGGGTGCGCCGCTTGGGGCGGTAAGGACGGTAGATGTCCTCGATTTCGGCCAGGGTGGCTGCGCCGTCCAGCGCTTGTTCGAGCGCAGGCGTCAGCTTGTCCTGGGCGGCAATCGCTTCCCGCACCTCGGCGCGGCGCGCATCCAGATTGCGCAGATATTGCAGCCGGTCGGCCAGTTCACGGATGGTCTGGTCGTCCATCGTGCCGTGCATCTCCTTGCGGTAGCGCGCGATAAAGGGCACGGTATTGCCCTCATCCAGGAGTTTGACGACGTTTTCGACATAATTTTCCCGTTGTCCCAGCTCTTTGGCCAGGGTTTTGATAATCTGATCCATAGGGTTCTCCTTCCATGCGTGGTTTCATTATACGGCAGATGTACCCGGTTGGCAACGCAAAAAAAATGAACCGAACCAGTAAAAACGGACAATGAAAAAAGAAGGCCTCTTGTGGTAGAATGGAACTACCACAGGAGGTCTTTGTTATGCCGAGAAAATACAGTCATATTCAAGAACATGAGAAAGAAATACTGGAACTGCGGG
>JAUMSA010000206.1 GCA_031293105.1 Butyricicoccus sp.
TTTCACAACTTAGCCATGGTGATAGTACACAATTCAGCCCTGGTTTTTTTGTGTCTTCTGGGTAAAAAATCGTCACGCCGGTAAACGAATCGCAGGCTTAGTAAACACCTTGTAATTTCCGACGAATCATATCGAGCGCCGTGGATGCCGCCTGATTGCGCACGCGGTCACGTCCCAGCGCATTGGTGGTCTTTTTGGTCAGCAGTTCGCCTTGCACGCAGACACTGATATAGACCAGCCCGACCGGTTTGTCCTCGGTCGCGCCTCCCGGTCCCGCGATGCCGGTGATGCCAACCCCGATGTCGGTATCCAGTGCGCGGGCTACGCCTGCGTCCATCTCCTACGCCGTCGGCGAGGACACTGCACCATAAGCGTCCAAGGTTTCCTTCTTGACGCCGAGCAGCTTCATCTTGACTTCGTTGGAATACGAGCACACGCCGCCTTTATAATAATCGGATGCGCCGGGTAGATCGGTGATGCGCTTGCTGAGCAGGCCGCCTGTGCAGCTCTCGGCAACCGACAGAGTCAGCCCCCGCTTGCGCAGTTCGTCACCGACAACCTGTTCAAGCGAATCGACATCGACCCCATACACGTCAGCGCCCAGCATCTCGACCACCTGCGCGACCACGGGTTCGAGCAGCTTTTCGGCTTCTTCGGTCGTGTTCGCCTTGGCTGTGACGCGCGCAAAGCACTCGGACACCTTGGCATACGGCGCAATCGTCGGATTGGTCATGGTGGCCATCAAATCATGCAGCCGATCCTCCATCGCACTTTCGCCCAGACCGAACACCCGCACACTGTGTGAAACGATGCAGCCGCCCGCGAGCGGATACAGATAGGGCTTGGCACGCTGCTCCCACATGGGCTTGCACTCACGCGGCGGGCCGGGCAGCATGAGCACATGCTTGCCCCCTGCCTCAAAGCCGCAGCCGGGCGCCGTGCCCCACGGGTTGTCAAATACCGTGCAGCCTTCGGGCAGCCAGGCCTGCTTTTCGTTGTTGGGCGTCATCTCGCGGCCGACTTTCTGGAAAAAGGCGCGGATGCTGTCCAGAGACGGCTGGTGGAGCACCATCTTTTTGCCAAACACCTTGGCCAGCGTTTCCTTGGTCAGGTCGTCGAGTGTGGGCCCCAGGCCGCCGGTGGTGATGATGATATCCGCCCGGTCTTTGGCCTCGCGCACCGCGCGCTCCAGCCGCTCGGGGTTGTCCCCCACGACCGTCTGGTAATACACATTGATGCCCAGTTCGCTCAGTCCCTGGGAAATGACCTGCGCGTCGGTATTGACAATCTCGCCCAGCAGGATCTCGGTGCCCACGGCGATCAGTTCTGCATTCATGATAAACCCTCCAAGTCCATATTTTTTACTTCTTCCGGCCCGGATAGATGGCTTCGGTGCCATTTACCGCTTCTTCGACCAGTGCTTCCACATCCAAATGGGATTCTGCCTCCAAAATTTTGGGCATCTTGGGTTTGGTGTTCGGATGCTTGGGCGTAAAGACCGTGCAGCAGTCCTCATACGGCAGAATCGAGGTTTCAAAGGTGCCGATCTTGCGGGCGATCTGCACGATTTCTTCCTTATCCATGCCAATAACCGGCCGGAACACCGGCAGTTCACAGACCGCACCCGTCACCGCCATGGCCGGCATGGTCTGGCTGGCCACCTGCCCCAGGCTTTCGCCGGTAATCAGGCCGCCACAGTCGTTCTGCTTGGCCAATCGCTCAGCAATGCGCATCATAAACCGCCGCATGATGAGCGTAAAGAGTTCCTCATGGCAGTTGTCGCGGATGGCTTCCTGAATCTTGGTAAAGGGCACGATCAGCAGCGGCATGCGTCCGGTGTAAGCGGTCATGATCTCGGCCAACTCGATGACCTTTTCCTTGGCCCGCTCGGAGGTATACGGATAGCTGAAAAAGTGAATGGCGACCAGTTCCAGGCCGCGCTTGGCCATCATGTAGCCGGCGACCGGCGAATCGATGCCGCCCGACAGCAGCATGGCCGCGCGGCCGTTGGTGCCCACCGGCATGCCGCCGGCGCCCGGTTCCGGTCCGGCATGCACAAAGGCGTGCGTGTCGCGTATTTCAAAATGGATGGTCAGCTCCGGGGTGTGCATATCCGGCTTCATGTGGCGGTACTTGTCCGCCAGTTCGCCGCCGATGTGCTGGGACACTTGGATGGAGGTCATCGGGAACCGCTTATCGCCGCGCTTGGTTTCCACCTTAACCGACTTGGCATCCGCAATGCGGTCGGCCAGATAGGTTTCGGCCGTCTGCTGCATGGCTTCCAGCGTCTTGTCGCACACCGCGGCACGGCAAATGAGCGCAATACCAAAAATCTTGCGCACCGCTTCCATGGCGGCATCGGCGTCGCCTTCGTCGGCAATCCACACATAAATGACCGACTGGCGCATGCTCACCTCGCAGGGCGTCACATGCTTGAGGCGGCGCTTGATGTTGCCCACCAGCTTATCTTCGAATGTCTTGCGGTTGAGTCCCTTGAGGACGATCTCGCCGCACTTTAAAAGCAATACTTCTTTCATAATTCCCTCTTTTTATTTTTAGCGCCGCAGCATGGCTGCGCCTTTTTTCAGCCCTTCGATCAGGGCATCGACATCTTCCTTGGTGTTGAACGGTGCAAAGGAAATGCGCAGTGCACTGTCAATGCGCGCCTTGTCCAGACCCATGGCCTTGAGCACCGTGCTTTCCTTGCCCTTGGCGCAGGCTGACCCAGCCGATACATAGACCTCGTCGCCTTCCAGCACCCGCAGCATCACTTCGCTCTTGCAGCCGGGCAGCGACAAATTGGCCACATGCGGCACATCGCTTACCCCGTTCCAGACCGCCCACGGCAATTCTTCCGCGACGCGGTTGTGCAGATATTGCCGCAGCTGTGCCACGCGCCGGACATCCTCGCCCATCCGTTCCTGCCGGACCCGGCAGGCGGCTGCCAGCGCCGCGATACCCGGCATAGGCTCGGTGCCCGAACGCATGCCGTTTTCCTGTCCCCCGCCGACCAGATAAGGCCGCAGGTTGACGCCCTTTTGAATGTACAGCGCCCCGATGCCCTTGGGCGCACCGATCTTGTGGCCGCTAATGCTCATCAGATGGCAGTTCCACTTTTTCGGGGTCAGCGGCACGCGGAACAGCCCCTGCACGGCGTCCACATGGAACAGCGCCTTCGGGCAGCGCCGCATCAGCTGCCGCCCCATTTCGATGACCGGCAGCAGGGTGCCGACTTCGTTGTTGACCAGCATCACGCTAGCCAGGATGGTATCGTCCCGCAGCGCGGCGGCAAAATCGTCGGCGGTCACATGGCCGCTTACATCCGGCTGGAGGTAAGTCACCGTAAAGCCTTCCTCCTCCAGGCGTTTGAGCGCATTGCGGGTCGCCGCATGTTCGATGGCCGTCGAAACGATATGCTTGCCCACATGCCGGTTTTTAAAGGCCGCGCCAAAGATGGCGGTATTGATCGACTCGGTGCCGCCCGAGGTGAAGGTGATCTCATTCGGCTGGGCGCCCAAAGCGGAGGCAACCGCCTCCCGGCTGTCCTTGAGCACACGGGCCGCTTCGATGCCCAGCCGGTGCTGGCTCGACGGATTGCCGAACCCCTCCGCCATGGCGTCCATCGCGGCGCGCGCCGCTTCGGGCAGCACGCGGGATGTGGCCGAATTATCCAAATAATGCATTTGATTTCATGCCTTCCTTTGTGTTTTCTTTTGGTTCTTATTATAGCAGTCATCCGCAGCGCTGTCACCCACATTTTTTACGAACTTACATTGAAACAGGGCGAAAAATGTGATATAATCCCTTTGTGTGTATCACACATACATGCAAAATGCACAGTGATGATTTTCCACTGTTTATTGAAAGGGGCAGCTTTTTCATGCCGGGCAAAGTAATTTTGGGCGCCCAGTGGGGCGACGAAGGAAAAGGCAAATTCATCGATATCTTCGCGGCCAAGGCCGATTTGGTTGTGCGCAGCCAAGGTGGCAACAACGCCGGTCATACCGTCGTGGTAGATGGACAAAAGTATAAACTTCAGCTTATCCCGTCGGGCATCCTCTATCCGAACTGCGTCAATGTCATCGGTCCCGGCGTGGTCGTTGACCCGCGCAACGTCCTCAAGGAGATCGACACCCTGGCCACCCAGGGCGTATCGACCGACAAACTGTTCATCGATGCCCGCTGCCACTGCATCCTGCCGTGGCACCTGGAACTGGACGCGCTGTCCGAAAAGGCACGCGGCGGCGACGACATTGGCACCACCAAAAAGGGCATCGGCCCGACCTACATGGACAAGGCAGAGCGTATCGGCGTACGCATGCACGACTTTGTCGGCGAACGCTTTGAAGAAGCCATGCGCGAAGCGTGCGAGCGCAAGAACAAGGTCATCACCGGCGTATACGGCGGCGAACCGATCGATATCGAAGCGGTTCTGGCCGAATACAAGGGCTATGCCGACCGTCTGCGCAGCCATGTGACCGACACCACCATCATGACCTGGGATGCGGTCAAGAATGGGAAGTTTGTCCTCTTTGAAGGCGCGCAGGGCACCCTGCTCGACCTCGATATGGGCACCTACCCCTATGTTACCTCTTCCCACCCGATCGCTGGCGGCTGCTGTATCGGTTCGGGTGTTGGCCCCACGGCCATCACCGACATCATGGGTATTTTCAAGAGCTATACCACCCGCGTGGGCAAGGGTCCCTTCCCCACCGAGTTGTTTGACGAAACCGGCGACTATATCCGCAATGCCGGCGGCGAATTTGGTACGGTTACCGGTCGTCCACGCCGTACCGGTTGGTTTGACGCGGTCATTGCCCGTTATGCGGTACGTGTCAACGGCCTGACCGAAATGGTCATCAACAAGATCGACCCGCTGCGCGGCCTGCCCAAGCTTAAGGTCTGCGTTGCGTATGACTACAAGGGCGAGCGCATCACCGAGTTCCCGGCAAACTTTGCCGATCTTGAGCACTGCACCCCGATTTATGAGGAGTTCGACGGCTTCGACGAGGACATCACCGGTTGCCGTTCGTTCGACGAACTGCCGCAGACCGTACAGAACTATGTCCGCGAGCTGGAACGCATTTGCGGCTGCAAGATCACCATGCTGGGTGTTGGCCCGGCACGCGATCAGGTTATGCCGATCGATATCTAAAGAATAGGCAACACCGAAAACCAGGAGATTTTTTCTCCTGGTTTTTTCTTTTCCAATTTTGCGAGTTAGCTATTGACAACCAATGTTAGCTATGGTAAACTCTTAATCGGAATTGGAAGTTAGATTGCGCTAACCAGAAAGGAGACGACCTATGGCCAACCTGATGCTTTCCTTTTTAGATCCCGGCAACACCGGGCTCATTACCCGTATTAGTGGAAAAGACGAAGTGCGGCAATACCTTTCCAATCTGGGCTTTGTTGCCGGAACGGAGGTCACCATTGTTTCCAAGCTGTCGGGCAATCTAATTTTAAAGGTAAAAGACGCGCGCATTGCCATTGACCAAGGCATGGCGCGCCGCATCTTCGTAGAGGAGGAAACAAAATGAAGACTTTACGTGCAGTAAAGCCCGGGGACACGGTGATTGTGAAAAAGCTGCATGGCGCCGGTGCAACACGCCGCCGCATTATGGACATGGGGCTCACGCGCGGCACTGAAGTGTACGTGCGTAAGGTTGCCCCGCTGGGCGACCCGATGGAGGTCCATGTCCGCAGTTATGAGCTGAGCTTGCGCAAGGCCGACTGTGAAATGATCGAAGTCGAATAAACGGCACTGGGTTCAAAATCAGAGGAGGATTGACATGAATGTAAAAATTGCCCTAGCCGGCAATCCGAACTGTGGTAAAACCACTATGTTCAACACATTGACCGGCAACAACCAGTATGTCGGCAACTGGCCGGGCGTGACCGTGGAAAAAAAGGAAGGCAAGCTCAAGGGCCATAAGGATGTCATCATCCAGGATCTTCCGGGTATCTATTCCCTTTCCCCGTACACGCTGGAAGAAGTTGTGGCCCGCAATTACCTGATCGATGAAAAGCCGGATGCGATTTTGAACATCGTGGATGCGTCCAATCTGGAACGTAATCTGTACTTGACCACCCAGCTCATCGAACTCGGCGTTCCCACGGTGGTAGCGCTGAATATGATGGATATTGTCAACAAGCGCGGCGACCAGATCGACAACGCCAAGCTGGCCAAGACACTGGGCTGCAAAATCATTCCGACCAGCGCTCTCAAAGGCGATGGCTGCAAAAAGGCAGCCGAGGAGGCCATAACGCAGGCTTCGGCTGGTAGCCGTCCAATTTATTGCCGGTTTGATGACAAACTGGAAGAAGTCCTCGATGAAATCGCCTCTCTGGTGGAAGATGTGGTGGATGCCCGCAGCTTGCGCTGGTTTACCATCAAGTTGTTTGAGCGCGATGAAAAGGTGATGGAACGCTTTACTTTCTCGGCCGATGTATCGTCCCATATCGAATCCCTGATTGCGCAAGCCGAGGAAGATTTCGACGATGATGCCGAATCGATCATCACCAACGCACGCTATGCCTGCGTTTCGCAGATGATTCGGGATTCCTTGAAAAAGCAATCCAATTCCAAGCTCTCCCCCTCGGACCGCATCGACCACATTGTGACCAACCGCATTTTGGCGCTGCCCATCTTTGCGGCTGTGATGTGGGTCGTATATTATATCGCCATTACCACGGTCGGTAAAATGGGGACAGACTGGACGAATGATGTGCTCTTTGGCAAAATCGTCCCCCATGCGGCAAGCAATTTGCTCGATTCCATCGGCTGTGCAGCCTGGCTGCATTCGCTGATTGTAGACGGCATTATCGCTGGTGTCGGCGCGGTGCTTGGCTTTGTGCCGCAGATGCTGGTATTGTATGTGATGCTGGCCATTTTGGAGGACTGCGGCTATATGGCGCGTGTGGCCTTCATCATGGACCGCATCTTCCGTCGTTTTGGCCTGTCCGGCAAGTCCTTCATCCCAATGATGATCGGCATGGGCTGCGGCATTCCGGGTGTAATGGCGTCTCGCACCATTGAACAGGACCGCGACCGCCGCATGACGGTCATGACCACCACCTTTATCCCTTGCAGCGCTAAGCTGCCTATCATCGGCCTGATTGCGGGTGCGATTTTCGGCAATGCTGGTTGGGTCGCCTGGTCGGCTTACTTCATTGGAGTTTCTGCCATCGTCGTTTCGGGTATCATCCTCAAAAAGACCCGCATGTTTGCCGGTGAACCGGCGCCCTTTGTGCTTGAATTGCCCTCGTATCACGCACCTACGGTTGTCAACGTACTGCGCGCGACTTGGGAACGCGGCTGGTCGTTCATTAAGAAAGCGGGCACCATCATTTTGCTATCGACCATCGTTCTGTGGTTCTTGCAGACCTATGGCTTTGAAAACGGTACATTCGGCGCGGTTTCCGAGATCGACAACTGTCTCCTCGCTTTGGTTGGCGGCGCGATTGCCCCGATCTTTGCGCCGCTTGGCTGGGGTCACTGGCAGGCGACTGTGGCATCGATTACTGGCCTGATCGCCAAGGAAAACGTCATTGCGACCTTTGGTCAGACCTATCACTTTGCCGGGGAACTGGCCGAAAACGGCGAACAAATCTGGACGCTGGTAGCGCGCGACTTTACCGCGGTTTCGGCGTACTCCTTCATGGTCTTCAACCTGCTGTGCGCGCCGTGCTTTGCCGCAATGGGCGCCATCAAGCGGGAAATGAACAGCGCCAAATGGACAGCATTCGCCATTTCCTATCAGTGCGTCTTTGCTTACACCATTGCACTGATGATCAACCAATTCGGCCTGCTGCTTACCGGCGGCGGATTTGGCATCGGCACGGTTGCCGCGGTTGTTGTACTGCTGGCCTACCTGTACCTGCTGTTCCGCAAGCCGCAGAAGGCCAATACCGAAACCCTGCGCTCGGTTGCGGCCGGTGCACGGGTATAAAAAATCTCTGTCTGGAAAGGATGGTTTTTATGGGTACTGGTATCGTTTGTGCGGTGCTGATTGCCTGCATTGTGCTCGCGGTCCGCAGCATTCGCAAATCCCACAAGTCAGGCGGCTGCGGCGGTGGATGCAGCGGCTGCAGCAGTTGCAGCTCCTGCCATCCGACCCACAAATCTTAATTTCGCTCATACGATTTTCTTAATTGTTCTTCCTATTGAAAACGGCGCCGGATTTTCTTCCGGCGCCGTTTTCATGATTCGCGGTCCCAAATACGTTCCACCTGCTCGCAGGTGCCGCTGGAT
>JAUMSA010000224.1 GCA_031293105.1 Butyricicoccus sp.
CGACAGCGGTATTTCCTGCAACGGGTGGAGCCATATCCGATTTCGTATGGCTATTTTGATTCGGCCGATGATATCGTGACATTTATTAAAAAGGATTTGGAAAAATTCAAAAACGCGCAGAAATCCCATCATTTTAAACAGTTTTTGGAGATTTCCAAGGTATTTCATCAGTCGTCTTTGGAGTTGGAGCAGCTATTTTTGGAACGGAATGTTTCCCATGCGGCCATGGATGGCCTGGAAACGTCGGCAAAAGACCTGTTAAATACCTTGCAGCAGGCGTATGCGACCTGTCCAAAGATTGAGTAAAAAGCCGTTGACAACCCGGCGAAGAAACGATATAATAGGAACACGTTTCCAAGAGGGAGTAGTTCGAAGTATCGCTATCAACATCCCGATCGGTTTGCTGATCTGGTAGCGGTCGCCGATGCAATGCGGTTACAAGACTTTTGTGAAAACGTTCTGGTATGCCCAGAGCGTTTCACAAAAGTCTTTTTTTTTATGCCGTGTTTGATTCCTGACACGGCAGCGTATAATAAACCAAAAGGAGAAGGGGAACGCGATGGAATTTGATTTTTATCGACAAACGGCCGTCCAGACTTTGCAGCAGATGAAGAGCAGCCGGGCCGGATTGGACGCCGCAGAAGCGGCTGCCCGCATGCAAAAATATGGCCCCAACCAATTACAAGAGGGAAAGAAAAAATCGATCGCACAGGTCTTTTTGGAGCAGTTCAAAGACCTGCTGGTTATCATCCTGCTGGCAGCAGCCGTGATCTCTATGGTGTCGGGCAATGTCGAGAGCACGATTGTGATTTTTGCCGTCCTGCTGCTCAATGCAGTGCTGGGCACCGTGCAGCACTGCAAGGCGGAGAAGTCTCTGCAAGGTTTAAAGTCCATGTCGGCGCCGAGTGCGAAGGTGATTCGCCAAGGGGTGCGTCAGGTGATTCCTTCGGCGCAGGTGGTGCCTGGTGACATTGTCGAACTGGAAGCTGGGGACTTGGTCGTCGCAGACGGCCGGATTTTGGAGAACTTTTCCCTCAAGGTCAATGAAAGTGCGCTCACCGGTGAAAGTGAAAGTGTGGAGAAAACACAAGATGCGATTGTCGGTGATCAGGTCGCTCTGGGTGACCGCCGGAATATGGTATTTTCCGGCTCGTTGGTCACCTATGGCCGAGCTGTCATCGTCGTGACTGCAACTGGTATGCAGACCGAACTGGGCAAGGTTGCCGCGTTGATGAACCAAACCCAGCAGCGCAAGACGCCGCTTCAGCAGAGTTTGGATGACTTCAGCCGCCGCTTGGCTGCGATTATTCTGGTGATCTGCGTGGGTGTTTTTGCCCTGACCCTGTATCATGCAGGGGAGGTCACCCTGCCGGCGGTTTTGGATTCCATGATGTTTGCGGTTGCACTGGCCGTTGCTGCCATCCCAGAAGCGCTCAGCTCAATTGTCACCATTGTGCAGGCCATGGGCACGCAAAAAATGGCCCGACAGCATGCGATTATCAAGGAACTAAAAGCCGTGGAAACCCTGGGGGCGGTATCTGTCATCTGTTCGGATAAGACCGGCACCTTGACCCAAAACAAAATGACACCGCAAAAGATCTATGCCGATGGGGAATTGCTCGACCAGGAGCATTTGAACCTGGCCAACACCGTGCAGAGGATGCTGCTCAAGGCGGCGCTGCTGGCTAGTGATGCGACGACCGACGAACAGACGGGAACCGCGATCGGCGACCCGACCGAGATTGCGCTGGTGATGATCGGCGACCGCCTGGGGGTGGAGGAAAATACCTATCGGGCGCAGCATCCCCGGCTGGAAGAATTGGCCTTTGATTCCGACCGCAAACTCATGAGTACGCTCCACGAGATCGACGGCACCCCCACGCTGTATACCAAGGGCGCCATCGATGTACTGCTGGACCGGTCAAATTATGTGATGACATCTCGGGGACCGGAACCGATGACCGAAAAATGGCGGGCGCAAATTGAACAAATCAACGTGCAGCTCTCAAAGGAAGGGTTGCGGGTATTGGCCTTTGCCTGCAAGACTCTGCCGGAAATTCGGCCGCTGACCCTGGAAGATGAATCAGCATTTACCTTCCTGGGCCTGATTTCCATGATTGACCCGCCGCGGCCCGAAGCCATTCAGGCGGTTGCAGACGCCAAGCGGGGCGGCATCCGAACGATTATGATTACAGGCGACCATAAGATTACCGCATCCGCGATTGCCCGTCAGATTGGTATTCTCGGGGAAGGGGATACCGCAGTTGCAGGCGTCGAGTTGGATCAAATGACCGACGCCGAACTGGATAAACAGTTGGCGCATATTGCGGTGTATGCCCGCGTATCGCCCGAACACAAGATTCGGATTGTGCAGGCGTGGCAGCGGCGCGGCAAGATCGTTTCCATGACTGGCGACGGGGTCAACGATGCGCCTGCCCTCAAGGCAGCCGATATCGGTGTGGCAATGGGCATTACCGGCACTGAAGTATCCAAGGATGCGGCCTCTATGATTTTAACCGATGACAATTTTGCAACGATTGTTGGCGCGGTGGTCAATGGCCGCGGCGTCTATACCAATATCAAGAATGCCATCAATTTTCTGTTATCCGGTAACATGGCAGGTATTCTGTGCGTGCTGCTGACATCCATCTTGGCGCTTCCCGCGCCATTTGCACCAGTGCATCTGCTGTTTATCAATCTTTTGACCGATTCGCTGCCCGCTATTGCGATTGGCATGGAACCCGCGACAGGCGATCTCTTGGCGCAAAAACCGCGAGACCCGAAGGAACCCATTTTGGCACCGAGTTTGTTGCGGCGTATCTTGGCGTATGGTATTTTGATTGCCAGCACTACCATGGGAGCCTATTTCATCGGCTTACAGAGCGGGGGAGCGAATTTGGCGATGACGCTCGCGTTTGCTACCCTGACGCTTGCGCGGCTATTCCATGGCTTTAACTGCCGGGGCGAGAAATCGGTATTCCGGCTCGGCCTGCTAAGCAACCCTGCCAGTCTGATGGCCTTTGGTGTCGGTGTCTTGCTGCTGGCAGCCGTCTTGTTTATCCCAGGCCTCAGCAGCTTGTTCCAAGTCGCCGAAGGAGTCGTGCATTGGCTGGGAACAGTGGCGGCCCTGGCGGTTTTACCCACCATTGCAATCCAGCTGTATAAAATTTGTACGAAGTAAAAGAGAAAGCCCGGTGTGTTTTATCACGCACCGGGCTTAAAAAAAACAGCGCAGGCAAACGCCTGCGCTGTTTGAATACAAGTGGAATTATTCCTCGTCGCCCTCGCCAGTCAGCAGAGCACGGATCGACAGGGAAACCTTCTTCTTTTCTTCGTTGATGTCGATAATCTTTGCATCAACTTCTTCACCGACAGACAGGGTCTCGTCAGCCTTTGCAATGCGATGGTCGGCAATCTGGGAGATATGAATCAGGCCGTCAACGCCCGGAACGATCTCTGCAAATGCACCGAACGGCATAAACTTGAGGATCTTAACCTTTGCGGTGTCACCAACCGAATACTTGGAGGTGAAGATGTTCCACGGATTGTCCTCTTCGCGCTTGTAGCCCAGGGAGATCTTCTTGTTCTCCTTGTCCAGGCCGATTACATAAACCTTAACGGTATCGCCGATGGAAACAACTTCAGACGGATGCTTAATGCGGCCCCAAGACAGTTCGGAAATGTGAATCATGCCGTCTACACCGCCGATGTCAACAAATGCGCCATAGGAAGTCAGGCTCTTAACCGTACCTTCGTACTCGTTGCCAACTTCGATGGTCTGCCAGATCTTCTCAGCAGCTGCCTTGCGAGCTTCCTGCTGAACCGCACGGATGGAACCAACCACGCGCTTGCGCTGACGGTTGATCTCGGTGATATAGAAGGACTGCTTGGTCTTAACCAGCTTGCTCATGGACTCATCCTTCGGCACGCCGGTCTGAGAAGCGGGGATGAATACACGAACGCCAAACGCGGTCGCAACCACACCGCCGCGATTTTCTTCTACGATAACACCCTCTACGATGGTGTGCTCTTCCTTAGCCGCTTCGATGGTCTCCCAGCCCTTGAGCTGATCGACACGCTTCTTGGACAGAGAAATCAGGCCTTCGCCGTCGTTTACGCGAACTACAACAGCCTCGATTTCATCGCCCGGATGAATGTTTTCTTCAACCTTGTAGGACGGGTCGTCGGACAGTTCGTCGATCGGGATATAAGCCGTCTGCTTTGCACCCAGGTCAACCTGTACTTCGGTCGGCGAAACTGCAATAACGGTACCGGTCACTTTTTCTCCATTCTTTATAGACTTGAGGGATTCCTCCAGCATTGCGGCGAAATCCTCACCAGTTTCAATTTTCATTTCTTCGCTCATCATGTTACTGACCTCCTTAATAATCCATGCCGGGGTGGAAGCTCCCGCGGTAATCCCCACCGCGCGGTTTCCGAACCGGGTAATCTCATCTGCCTTCAATTCGGCCGCATCTTCGATGTAGAACACATGTGGGCAGAGAGTTTTGCTGATTTCATAGAGCCTCTTTGTGTTCGAGCTCTTTTTATCCCCAATCACAATCATGCATCCCGATTCTCCGGCAAGAAGACGAGCCTCCGCTTGGCGCTCGTCCGTCGCATTACATATTGTATCAAATATTTTGCAGTTTGTACACCTTTTTTTCAGAATTTTCACAGAAATATCCCAAAGCGCCCGATTCAGGGTGGTTTGTCCGACCACACTGAGTGGCGCATCGGAAGTAAGCTTACCTTCCGAAAAAGCCGTTTCCAATTCTTCCGGGGTTTCAAACACCAGAGCGTCGTGGCACCAACCGGCAATGCCGACGATTTCGGGGTGGCCTGCGCTGCCTAAAATGATAATTTTCCGTCCGGCGGCATATTCTTCCGCGACAATCCGATGGATTTTGGAAACAAAGGGGCAGGTTGCATCCGAAACGGTGCAGCCCTTGGCCGCAAATGACTGATAGACCGATTGCGGAACGCCATGGGCGCGGATGAGCACATGGGCACCGTCGGGAATTTCATCAATTGTACGCGCGGTGCGCACCCCTTGGGCGGCCAAACGGCGAATTTCATGGGTATTGTGGATGATTTCGCCATAGCAATAGAGCACATCGTGCTGCTTGGCCAGTTCCTCGGCCATATTGACCGCACGGCGCACCCCAAAGCAAAAACCAGCGGTTTTGGCAACCCGTACCATCATGAGGGAATCTCCTCACGCAGCGCGTAGATGCGACGTAGAATCTCCTCCGAAACCGCTGCATAATCCCGTGTTTTGGGGTCGGGGAGGAAAGGCTTTCCGAACACGACATGAGCCCGTGTGCGGAAATGTTTATGTTCAGTGACATAGACCGGGACAATCGGCGCCTTGGTCTTTAAGGCCAGCATGGCGGCGCCTTCCTTGGCATCGCCCTCTTTGGCGTCGCGGGTGCCTTGGGGGAAGATAATCAGCTTGCGCCCATCCTTGACCGCTTGCAGCGCCGTTTTGATGGCCGTGATATCAGCTCGTTCCCGGTCGACTGGGAAGGCCCCCAACCAGGTGATGAGCC
>JAUMSA010000278.1 GCA_031293105.1 Butyricicoccus sp.
TAATAATTCTATCTGTAAATTGAATTGGAGAGGAACTGTATGAAAAAAGCCGAATACGGCAACGAAAGTATATCGTCCCTCAAGGGAGCCGACCGCGTCCGCAAACGTCCGGGCGTTATTTTTGGCTCCGATGGCCTGGAAGGCTGCGAACATGCCGTGTTCGAGATTCTGTCCAACTCCATCGACGAGGCGCGCGAAGGCTATGGCGACGAGATCACCGTGACCCGCTATGCCGACGGCTCGATCGAAGTGTTGGACATGGGCCGCGGCATTCCGATCGAGTGGAACGAAGGCGAACAGCGCTACAACTGGGAGCTGGTATTCTGCGAACTGTATGCGGGCGGCAAATATAAGACCAACGAGGGGGAGAACTATGAGTTCTCCTTGGGTCTGAACGGCCTGGGTACCTGCGCCACCCAGTATGCGTCCGAATATATGGACGTCACTATTTTGCGCGATGAGTTTGAGTATAGCCTGCATTTTGAAAAGGGCGAAAATAAAACCGGCACCAAGGAAGGCTTCATCAAAAAGCCGACTTCCTCCCGTAAAACTGGCAGCCGCATCCGCTGGCGTCCCGACCTGGAGGTTTTCACCGATATTAACATTCCCCTGGAATATTATCGAGATACCCTCAAACGGCAGGCAGTCGTCAACAACCGGTTGAAATTCATCTTGCGTGACCAGCAGGGCAGCAAATTCCAGACCGAGGAGTTTTGCTACCAAAACGGCATCGTCGATTATGTGACCGAACTGGCCGGGGAAAACCCGCTCACATCGGTACGCTTCCTGGAAGCCGAACGCCGCGGCCGCGACCGCGAGGACAAGCCCGAATATAAGGCCAAGCTGTCCTGTGCGTTTTGCTTTTCTTCGGCGGTCAGCCGCACCGAGTATTATCACAACTCGTCGTGGCTCGAGCATGGCGGCGCGCCCGATAAGGCGGTGCGCTCGGCCTTTGTGTCGGCCATTGATGCGTACATCAAGCAGATCGGCAAATATCAGAAGAACGAAAGCAAGATTTCCTATCAGGATGTGCTCGATTCGCTTATATTGGTCACCAACTGTTTTTCGACCTATACGTCGTATGAGAACCAGACCAAAAAGGCGATCACCAATAAATTCATCCAGGAGGCCATGACCGACTTCTTAAAGCAGGGACTGGAAGTCTATTTCATCGAAAACAAGGCCGAGGCGGATAAGATTGCCGAGCAAATCCTGATTAACAAGCGCAGCCGTGAACAGGCGGAAAAAGCACGTCTGAATATCAAAAAGAAGCTGTCCGGCAATTTGGATGTCTCAAATCGGGTGCAGAAGTTTGTAGACTGCCGCACCAAGGATGTGAGACGCCGCGAACTGTACATCGTCGAGGGCGATTCGGCGCTCGGTTCGGTCAAGCAGGGGCGGGATGCCGAATTCCAGGCTGTGATGCCCGTGCGCGGCAAGATTTTGAACTGCCTGAAGGCCGATTACGGAAAAATCTTCAAAAACGATATCATCACCGACTTACTCAAGGTGCTTGGCTGCGGCGTCGAGGTACAGACCAAGGCATCCAAGGACATGTCGGCCTTTGATTTGGACAGTCTGCGCTGGAACAAAGTCATTATCTGTACCGATGCCGATGTGGACGGGTTCCAGATTCGTACACTGATTTTGACCATGCTTTACCGGCTCACCCCTACACTCATCGAAAAGGGGTATGTGTATATCGCTGAGTCGCCGCTCTATGAAATTACCTACAAGGGAAAGAGTTATTTTGCCTTTGACGAAACCGAAAAAGCGGCTATTTTGCAAAAGTTGGCGGGCAAGAAAGTGCTCATCCAGCGCTCCAAGGGCCTGGGTGAAAACGAGGCGGATATGATGTGGGAAACCACGATGAATCCAGCTTCCCGCCGTTTGATTCGGGTCGAGCCCGAGGATGCCAAACGCACCAGCGATATGTTTGACCTGCTGCTGGGGGATAATTTAGCAGGCCGCAAGGAGTATATTGCGGAAAACGGTCACGAATACCTGGATTTGGCGGACATCTCATAAATAAAGAGGGGGAAAAGACATGTTCTGTACCAACTGTGGCGCGAAGCTCGAAGAAGACGCGAAATTTTGCATCTACTGTGGCCAACCGATAGAAAAAGGGACGCAAACGGCTGCGCCGCAGGTCGCACCCCAGGAACCCCAGACGCAGGACGTGCCGACGGCAGAGACTATCGCGCAGCCTGCAATGACGGCCGAGCCCGCTTCGCAGACGACAGAGACAGCCGAGCCGACCCCACAGGCAACGCTGACGGTTGAGCCCGCTCCGCCGGTGAAACAGTCGGTACAGACCCAAGAGCCCCTGCCGGTATCCCGCGAAGAATCTGCGTGGGAACCGGATGAATCGGAAGAAATCATCCCACTTGCCCGGCGGCTGTTGCCGCTATGGATTGGCCTGGGGACGGTCGCCCTGGCCGCTGTGGCGTTTGTTGTGATTCAGTTCCTGCCGATCGGCGAACAGCCGCAGGCGGCGCCGGAGGATGACCGAGCCGCCGCCGCGTCATCATCTGCGGTATCCAGCGAACCGGAGACGGAAGAGGCTCCCAAAACGACGGAGGACGACAAAACACAGGATACAACAGCTGACACCGAGGAACCGGCTATCATAGCGGACGAAAAGCCGGTCGAAGAATTTGCACCCTCGTCGGTGGTCACCGACGAAATCATTGCGCAGGGCGGGAAGTATATCAATCACCGCTTTGACTACACCCTTGCGGTGCCGGAGGGCTTTGTCGCCAGCCGGGAGACCCAGAACGGCGATGGTATCCAGCTGTACAACGCCGAACAGGATATGCGCGTCATCGTGTACGGCGGTTACCAGACCAGCAAAACGACCGAAGAGTTGTATGACCGGGCCCGCGCCGAGATTCCGGGCACCTTGGGGTATACCGCCTGCGGGAACGATTGGTATGCCGTTTCGTCTGAGGACGAGCAAGGGCGGGTTCATTACCGCAAGTACGGCGCATGGGATGATAAATACCGCGTGATGGAACTGGTCTATCCCAAGGCCAATGAAGACGTGTGCGACCAGCTGACCGAGGAGCTGGAGGATGGCTTTGTCAGCGGCACGTCGGATGGATAATTTGCATTTGTTGAGAGGTTGATTGCCGCATGGCAAAGAAAAAAGATACTGCACCCGCACGCCCGTCCGGGACACCGCTGGAGCCCACGCCCCAGCCGATTACCGACACGCTGCGGAAAAACTACATGCCCTACGCGATGAGCGTCATCGTGTCGCGCGCCATTCCGGAGATCGACGGCTTTAAGCCTTCGCACCGCAAGCTCCTGTACACCATGTACAAGATGGGGCTGCTGAACGGCAACCGCACCAAGTCGGCCAACATTGTCGGCCAGACCATGAAGCTCAATCCGCACGGCGACAGCGCCATTTACGAAACCATGGTGCGCCTAACGCGCGGCAATGAGGCGCTTCTGACCCCGTTCGTCGATTCCAAGGGCAACTTTGGCAAGGTCTATTCGCGCGATATGGCCTATGCGGCTTCGCGTTACACCGAAGCCAAGCTGGACAGCATCTGTCAGGAGCTGTTCCGCGACATTGACGCCGACGCGGTCGACTTTGTCGATAACTACGATGGCGAACTCAAAGAGCCGACCCTGCTGCCGACCACCTTCCCCAATATCCTGGTGTCGGCCAATACGGGCATCGCGGTCGGTATGGCGTCCAGCTTCTGCGGGTTTAACCTGCATGAGGTGTGCCGCACGGCCATCGCGTGCATCAAGGACCCCGAACACGATATTCTGTCGACCTTGCCTGCCCCCGATTTCCCGACCGGCGGCGAGATCATCTTTGACGAAGCCGAGATGCGCAAGATCTATGAAACCGGTCGCGGTTCGTTCAAGGTGCGCGCCAAATGGCAATATCTCAAAAAGGAAAACCTGATCGAGATCACCGAGATTCCGTATACGACGACCATCGAGGCGATTATTGATAAGATCGCCGACCTGGTCAAGGGCGGTAAAATCCGTGAGATCGCCGACGTGCGTGACGAAACCGACCTGAAGGGTCTGAAAATCGCGATTGACCTCAAGCGTGGTACCGACCCGGATAAACTGATGGACCGGTTGTTCCACCAGACCCCGCTGATGGATTCGTGCTCATGTAACTTCAATGTGCTCATTGGTGGCATGCCGCGCGTGCTGGGCGTACGCGGGATTTTGGAGGAGTGGACCGCTTGGCGGACCGAATCGGTGCGCCGCCGTGTGTTCTTTGACCTGAACAAGAAAAAAGACAAGCTGCATCTGCTGCTCGGTCTGAAAACCATCCTGCTGGATATCGACCGCGCTATCCGCATCATCCGCGAGACCGAGGAGGACGCCGAAGTCATCCCCAACCTGATGATCGGCTTTGGCATCGATGAAAAGCAGGCCGAGTACATCGCGGAAATCCGGCTGCGCAATATCAACAAGGAATATATCCTCAAGCGCACCCAGGAAACCGAGGAACTGCAAAAGGAGATCGAACGGCTGGAAGGCATTCTGGCCAGCCGCACCAAGCTGCGCAGTCTGATCGTCAAGGAACTGGAAAACGTCATCAAAAAATACCCGGCGCCGCGCCGCGCGGAGATCGTCTACGCCGAGGAGGTCAAGACTTTCGACGAGGACGACCACATCGAAGATTATCCGGTGCTGATTTTCCTGACCCAGGAGGGGTATTTCAAGAAAATTACCCCGGCTTCCTGGCGTATGTCCTCCGAGCACAAGCTCAAGGATGGCGACACCGTTTCTTGGGAAACCGAAACAACCAACAAACAGGAGATCATCTTCTTTACCAACATGCAGCAGGCCTATAAGGCCCATCTGTATGACTTTGACGACACCAAGGCGTCGGTTCTGGGCGATTATCTGCCACAGAAGCTGGGGATGGACGAGGGCGAAATGCCGGTCTATGCCGTGCTGCCGGGCGATTACAAGGGCTCGATGGTCATTGTATTTGAAAACGGCAAGGCGGCCCGTTTTTCGCTCGAATCGTTTGAAACCAAGACCAACCGCCGCCGCCTGACCGGCGCGTATTCGGACAAGTCGCCTGCGGTCGCGTTCTTCTATCCGGTGGACGAGGATACCGAACTGACCGCCTTTTCCACCTCGTCGCAGGGCCGCCGGGCGCTGACCTTCCGGGCGGGGATGTTGGACATCAAGGCCACGCGCTCGACCCAGGGCGTGCAGGTGGTCGTGCTGCGCGGCAAGCATA
>JAUMSA010000241.1 GCA_031293105.1 Butyricicoccus sp.
AACAGCGCTTCGCGCGCGCCCGGGGTCTGCCGGGCTTCGGTTTCCAGCATGTCCGCCAGCCGCTCGACGGGCGCCAGCCCGCTACCGGCGGCCATCTGGCCGGTAAAGCATCCGGCAATCGCCCCACACACAAACAGGGCCGCCAGCATCACAAACGCCGGCGCTCCCCACAGTTCGGAAAATAAAAAAGAACCGGGAATCGTCTTGTTTTTCATTGCTTCCTCCTTCTCCGGCGCCCGTAACGGGGCCGATGGACAGCCTTTCTAAAAACAAGATATTCCCGGTCTTCTCTTTTTATGCCTGGCGCAATCGATTACAGCAATTCACAGACGCTGCCGACGATGTCGGTGCACGGCCCCCGCATGTACGACGGGAAGCCATTGGAGAACTCCAGCGACGCCATCAGGACGCCGTCTTCGCTCTCGGTCGGCTGGGCCGCCAGCACGGTGGTACCGCGGGCAACCCGCTCCTGGACGTAAGCGCAGTCCGCACCCGGACAAAGCGAAACCACAATCCGGCCACCGGTGCATCCGCTGATGGGTGCCAGCGCCGAGCTCAGCTCGATTTTCTTGGATGCGCACACGACCACCACTTCGCCCTTGACGACCGTGTTCATATCGTCCGAACAGAACACCACGCCGCGGTCAGCAACCGCTTCATGGACTTTCTTATCTTTTTCGGACAGGAAAATATTCTCTGGCGGAATGATATTTTTATCCAAAACAGCGATCACTGCGGCTGGCAGTAGGTCGCCCTCCCCCAGGAAGGCCACACGAATCTTATGTGCCACAAAAATCACCCTCTCTACATTACGAAATTTTTGTCCATATATATTATAAGACCGAAAAAGTGAAATTTGCAACGTGATTTCATGCATTTTCCAAGATTCGTTGGGTCTTACAAATCTTCCTCCATCTGCTCTGCAGCTTTGAGATAGATTGCACATTCTAGGCGTTTTCGTTCCATTTCGCAGCCCAATTCGTACGGGATGTTCATATCTCCGTTCATATTATAGTTGGCAGCGCTGCATCCGCCGCTGCAATAGAACTTGGCCCAGCAGTCACGGCACTTCTCGCGCGTGTAAATATTCATGGACGCAAAGCGCTGCGCAATGTCCAGGTCAAACGTGCCGTCGAGCACATTGCCCTGCTTGAATTCCTCCTTGCCGACAAACTGATGGCAGGGATAGATGTCGCCATCCGGCGTTACCGCAACGTATTCATACCCGGCGCCGCAGCCGCGCAGGCGCTTGACCACGCACGGCCCCTGGTTCAGGTCGACCATGAAGTGGAAGAAGGTAAACGGCTTGCCCTGCTTCTTGCGTTCCTGCATGATGTCCGCCAAGCGGTCATACTCGGCAAAGATGGCGGGCAGATCTTTTTCGGTGATTTCATAGCCGCAGCCATCCTCGGCCGAAACCGGCTCAACCGACAGGCTCGGGAACCCGGCGTCGGCAATGGACAGCACGTCGTTGGCAAAGTCCAGGTTTTGGCCGGTGAAAGTACCGCGGGCATAGTAGTCCTTGTCGCCGCGACCCTCGACCAGCTTCTGGAACTTGGGGACAATGATGTCGTAGCTGCCGCCGCCGTTGACCGTCTTGCGGAAGTGGTCGTTCACTTCAGCGCGGCCATCGAGCGACAGAACCACATTGTCCATGTTCTGGTTGATGTAGTCGATCTTGTCCGCATCGAGCAGAATGCCGTTGGTGGTGATGGTGAACCGGAACTTCTTGCCGGTTTCCGCCTCGCGCGAACGGGCATAATCGACCGTCTGGGTTACGGTGTCCCAGGCCATCAGCGGCTCGCCGCCGAAGAAGTCCAGCTCGATGTTGCGGCGTGCGCCCGAACGGGCAATGACAAAGTCAATCGCCTTTTTCGCGACCTCAAACGGCATGATCTTCCGGCCTGTACCGAAGTCACCCGTGGAGGCAAAGCAGTATTTGCAGCGCAGGTTGCAGTCGTGCGCCACATGCAGGCACAGAGCCTTGACCGGCGCGTCGGTCGGAATGTAACGGCTGACGTCAATATAATCGTCGTCGGCAAACAACTGGCCGGCCTTTTTCAGTTCATACAGTTCTGCATAAGCAGCGCGCACGTCGTCGGCCGGGAACTGGGACAGTTTGTCCACATATTCCTCCGGGCAAGTTTCACCCATGGATGCATCCACCAGACCGGACAAGGCATAGGTCACATCATCCAGCACATGTACCGAACCGCTGTTGACATCCAGCAAAAAGTTAATCCCTTTTTTTGAATAGCGATGGATCATAAGTATCCTCTCCGTTATAAGATAATCAGTCTTTATACAGAAAACAGCGAGGCGCGCCCGGGGCACGCCTCGCAGTCATTCCAAAATTGATTTGCGATTACTTGTTGTGCTCGCACTTCTGGTTTGCAACCGTGCAGGAAGTCTTGCAAGCCGACTGGCAAGAAGTCTGGCATTCGCCGCAGCCGCCGTGCATAGCCGTCTGCTTCAGAGTTGCGGAAGTCAAAGTCTTAATGTGTTTCATGGAACATTCCTCCCATTTAAGATTTCCGATGTTTTTTGCGTTTCATGCTCGCACCGAGCATGCCGCCGCACAGCGAAGAAACCGCTGTGACCGCGAAATTGATGCCCACCCGCGGGACGCTGACCGCCTGGCCCAGCCAGACCAGACTCAGAATCACCAAGCAGGCAAAGAGCACAAGCCCTGCCGCCATGCCCCAGAGCAAGCGGCTGCGTGCAGCCCGGCGGGCTGCCAGCGCAGCGGCGCACAGATCGCCGATTGCCAAGCAGATGAGCGTCAGCACAGGCACCTGCCCGGCTTCTGCTTTTCCACTCAAAACGGCGAACGAGCCGACCGCCATGAGAATCAAGGTGCCACCCAGGCCAAACAGGACCGGAAAGCCCAAGATCTGGCCGATGGGGACATTTTCTACCTTTTTCATAGATTCCCTCCTGCCAAAACCCAAGATGTTCTAAAACAAATTATTCGGCAGTTTGGGATGATATTACTGTTTCGGTTCTTCCACCTTTTCCACCGGCTGCGCTTCCTTGCCGCGGATGGCCCAGCGGTACAGCTTGAGCTTGGTACGGTCAGCCGAGGATTCGATGACAACAACATCATCCTTAATGCTAACGACCTTTCCGATGAAGCCACCGATGGTCGAAATCTCATCACCGACCTGGATGGAATTACGCATTTCCTTTTCCGCCTTGTCACGCTTCCGCTGCGGACGAATCAGGAAAAACCAGAATACAACGAAAAGCAGGATGAGCGGCGCAATACTGGTCAGAATCGAGCCATAATCGGACGCGCTCGGCATCTGCGTAAGCAACACCATCTACATACACCTCCTTATAGATTTTCACATAGTACCATTTATTATATCGGGTTTTCCGGCAAATTACAAGTCTTTTGCGCCGGTTTTCCAACATTCTTTTTTACATACGCCCCTTGTCCGAACGCATACGATATTTTATCCCCATTTCTTTGCGAAAGGCTGGTGTCTTATGTTATTTACAGGGGCCTCTGCGCTTTTGATGAGTGCGGTCTATTTGATTTTGCGGGTACAAGGTTCGGGCGGCTGTTTCCCCCGTCCGCTGACCCCGGAGGAAGAACAAGATGCCGTCCAGCGGATGCTGGCAGGCGAGGATTCGGCCCGCTCGCTGCTGATCGAGCACAATCTTCGCCTGGTCGCCCATATTGTAAAGAAATACTATGCCGACCCCGCCGAACAGGATGACCTGATTTCCATTGGCACCATTGGACTGATTAAAGCGGTCAACACCTATCGCCCGGATAAAAACGTCAAGCTCGCGACTTATGCAGCGCGCTGCATTGAAAATGCTATCCTCCCGTAGATTCGTTTATGGTTCCGAACCAATCCTCTCAGAGCGTAAAAAAGCCAAAATGGCGTATTCTGGCACAGGTTTCCGAAAATATATACATCCTTTGTTCGACTTTGGAAGGCTATGTGA
>JAUMSA010000254.1 GCA_031293105.1 Butyricicoccus sp.
GAACAGCGGCAGCGTGATGCCGACAACCGGGAACATACCGATGCACATGAGGATGTTCTCAAAGGTCTGGCTGAGGAACATACCGGCGATACCGATGGTCAGCACGGATGAAAACGTGCTGTTGGCCGTAAAGCTGACATAGAACAGACGCAGGATGAGCAAACATAGCAGCGCCAAAATCAGCAGGCAGCCGATCAGGCCGAATTCCTCACCCGCCACCGAGAAGATAAAGTCAGTGTGCTTGCCGGGAAAGTTGGAGTGCTGCATCTGGTTGCCCTGCAAGAACCCAGAACCGAAAACCTGGCCGGCGCCAATGGCCAGCTTGCTCTTTTCGGTGTGCCAGGCGACCTCCTCATTAATCGTGGGGTCGAATAGCACCAAAATACGGGTCAAACGGAAGCCGGAAATCATTTTCCACAAGAAGGGGATGGATGCCAGCAGCACGACCGCGCCGCCGACGAACCATTTCAGGCTCAGTCCGGCACCAAACAGCATAATAATAAAGATGAATACATACGACAGCGCAACGCCGGCGTCGTGGGACGGAACCACAACCGCGCCCGCGATGATGAGCATATGGATGCCGAGCGCCAGCAGGGTGCGCCAATGATTCAGGCGGTCAAATTCATGCGCTACATGGGCCGCGAAGGTGAAAATAAAAATCACCTTGCCGATTTCGCCCGGCTGGATACCGACCGGACCAAAACGCAGCCAACTGTTGTTGCCGCCTTCGCTGGTGCCGAAGGGGAACAGCAAAAGCTGAAGCGCAATGTTGACGATCACAAACCATTTCCAGTAGCGGGACATATCCTCCAGGTCGAACAGGCTCATCAAAACGAACATCAAAACGCCGATGCCGACCGAGGCAAGCTGGACGATGACATATTTATTGGGGTCATCCATGGTGCGGGTCGCGGAATAGACCAGGACCGCGCCAAAGGCAGAGCAGCACAAGGCTACCAATAAAAGATACAGATCGGTGTGCCGAAAATAATGACCGATCGAGCGAAATGCGCGCACAACGTCACCTCCAGAGTGTTTCGGTTTTTATCATACCACAAAACCACCCCGGATGCGACTGGGAATTTGTAAAAATTTCGCCCAAACCGCGTGGCGCTGCCATGCACAATGACAGCTTGTGCTGAAATTTGCCGCTTGGCGGCCAAATCACCGCCCCATGGACGCGAGACGTATGTTATAATATAGGTATCCATCTGCCAGAAGCGTAAGAAGAGAAAGGAGTGGACAAAATGATGAAAAAGAGGGGTCTATGTTTTCTTTTGGCAGTTTGCCTGTCACTGATGTTGCTGCCGGCGATGCCGCGGGCGAGCGCGGCGGCATCATACAGCGTTGATGCTGCGATCAACTACGCCAAGGCGCACTGGAACGACGGACAAGGGCAGTGTGCCGAGTTCGTTTCGCGTTGTGTGCGTGCCGGGGGTCTGGATATGAAAGTGATCACGACCACCCGCAGCTGCCTCAACGCGGCGGTCAAGGCCAGCGGGCTGACGGTCAAAGAGCTCAAACTCAATTCGAGCGGGTATGCGATGAAGGCCGACAACAGCAGTATCCTGGCCAAGGGGGACATTGTCGCGCAGTACTGCAAAACCGACGACCTGTATCCCCACATCATGCTGTGCGGCGGCTACAATTCCAAGGGACAGGCGACCTTCTATGCGCACAACGGCGCGATCAACAACGAGGTCGTGAAGCTGAGCGTCAACACCGCGTATAAGCATACGCTGGCCTGCGACATCCGGGCGCAAGTGCTGCACCTTTCCAGCCTGGACAACGGCATTGATATCGGCACCCCGGACATCGTATCGGAGCCGAATGTCACCTTCGCTGCGCCGACCGATTCGTCCTACAAGTCCAAGGAGAGCGTTTCGAACACCAACGCGGTCGTTGTGTCCAAGGTCGTCAAGCCGGCGGGTGTCAGCGTCAGCAAAATGGGCGTTATCCTGTATAACGGTACGGCCTCCAACGCGGCTGTGCTCAAGAAGTACAGCGAGTCGGTCAGCAATGTCAGCAGTTCGACCACGACCTACCATTCGTGGTTCGACATCAACAAGGAGCTAGGCGTGACCCTGTCGCCGGGTACCAGCTATTCCTATCAGTTCTTCGGCGTGTTTGACGGCTTTGAAGTCAAGGGCGCCCGGCGCACCCTGCGCACGACCGGCTCCGCGACGCCGGCCCACTATCAAATCACTTGCAAACAGTCGGATTGGGCATCGGTTTCTTGGTGGTACGAACCGGGCAAGCCGATCGGCTCCATGCCCTCTGGATTTGATAAAGAAGGCTATACCTTTGTCGGCTGGTTTACTTCGCCAACCGGCGGTACGCAGGTCACGGCATCCACGGTCTTCAACAACACGAAGGACATTACGCTGTACCCGCACTATACCAAGAACGCAGCGGTCACAGAGCCTGAGCCCGAACCGGAACCCGAACCTGAGCCTGAGCCAGAACCCGAGCCCGAACCTGTAGAGGGCGAAACCTACACCGTCCTGTTTACCGACCTGCGCACGATGAAGACCTACGGCATCTATGAAGTGCAGAACGGCGACACCTACACGATTCCGTCGCAGTCGCCCACGCGGGACGGTTACAGCTTTGCCGGCTGGTATACCGCCAGCACCGGCGGCACGCAGATCACCTCGTCCACGGTTGTCAACCTGACGGGCGACAAGACCTTCTACCCGCACTGGGTCGAAGTGCCCACCCTGCTGTCCACTTCGATCACGTTGCAGATTGGCAAACCATATATGTATATTGACGGCCTGAAACGAACCATTGACGAACAGGGCACCGTGCCCATCACCCGGAACGACCGCACTTTGCTGCCGGTGCGTGCGGTAGTGGAAGCGATGGGCGGCACGGTCGGCTGGGAACCCCTCGGCGAGATTGTTTCGCTCGACCTGGAAAACAAGA
Source organism: Butyricicoccus sp. (assembly GCA_031293105.1). GTDB lineage: Bacteria > Bacillota > Clostridia > Oscillospirales > Butyricicoccaceae > Butyricicoccus_B. Next base: position 2,932 of record JAUMSA010000254.1, read on the forward strand.
CCCTGTACCTGCAAATCGGCCATCGGATGGCATGGGACAGCAACGGCAAATACTACTACATGGATGTCGCACCCATCACAGTCAACGACCGCACGATGCTGCCCATCCGTTTTATCGTCGAGTACTTCGGCGGTACGGTCGGCTGGGAAGAGAGCACGCAAACGGTCAGCGTCGAGTATACCCCATCTTGAGTTTCAACAAAAAACCGCTTCGGCGGTTTTTTGTTTTGTACCGGCGCGGGGGTTTTCAATCCTTGGGTTTTACGGTATAATAAGGGGTATAATTGGCGTGGATGTGCGCAGGGGTGTGCATCCAAACACAGGAAGGACGGTTTTGTAGATGTTGACAGATATTGAAATCGCACAGGGCTGCCAGATGAAGCCCATTACCGAAGTGGCCGCTGCCGCAGGGCTGGACGCCGCAGATCTGGAACTATACGGAAACTATAAGGCCAAGCTGTCGGCCGACGTTTGGAAAAAGACCGAAGGCAAGCAAAACGGCAAGCTCGTGCTCGTGACGGCCATCAACCCCACGCCCGCAGGCGAAGGCAAGACCACCACGACCGTCGGTTTGGGCGAAGCCATGGCGCAGCTCGGCAAAAACGCCATGATCGCGCTGCGCGAACCGTCGCTCGGGCCGGTGTTCGGCATTAAGGGTGGCGCAGCTGGCGGCGGTTATGCCCAGGTTGTGCCCATGGAGGACATCAACCTGCACTTTACCGGCGATATGCACGCCATCACGGCAGCCAATAACCTGCTGTGCGCCATGCTCGACAACCACATGCAGCAGGGCAATGCCCTGGGCATCGACCCGCGCCGCGTGATCTTCACTCGCGTGCTGGACATGAACGACCGCGCCCTGCGCAATATCACCATCGGTCTGGGCGGCAAGGCCAACGGCGTACCGCGCGAAGACCACTTTATGATTACGGTCGCTTCCGAAGTTATGGCCATCCTGTGCCTGGCTTCCGACCTCGAAGACCTCAAAAAGCGCTTTGGCGACATCCTGGTCGCTTACAATTATGCCGGGGAACCGGTCTATGCCCGCGACCTCAAGGCCGAAGGCGCGATGGCGGCGCTGATGAAGGACGCCATCAAGCCCAATCTGGTGCAGACCCTCGAAGGCACGCCCTGCCTGATGCACGGTGGCCCGTTCGCCAACATCGCCCACGGCTGCAACAGCGTGCAGGCGACCAAACTCGCACTCAAATTGGCCGACATCGCCATCACCGAAGCCGGTTTCGGCGCCGACCTGGGCGCGGAAAAGTTCATGGACATCAAGTGCCGTAAGGCCGGATTGGCTCCCGACTGTGTGGTGCTGGTGGCGACCGTGCGCGCGCTCAAGTACAACGGCGGCGTGGCCAAGGCCGACCTGAACACTCCCAACGTGGAAGCGCTGCAAAAGGGCATCTGCAACCTGGACGCCCATCTGGACAACATCGCCAAGTTCGGCGTGCCGTGCGTGGTGGCTATCAATGCCTTCCCGACCGACACCGCGGAGGAAATGGAGTTCATCCGCAAGCATTGTGCCGAGCGCGGTGTGCGCGTGGCGCTCAGCGAAGTGTTCGCCAAGGGCGGCGAAGGCGGCAAGGCGCTGGCAAATGAGGTGCTCGCCGTGCTGGACGAAGGCAAGGCAAACTTCCACATGCTGTACCCGGACGAAATGCCGCTGACCGAAAAAATCGAAACCATCGCCAAGACCATCTATGGCGCAGACGAAGTCAACATCCTGCCGGCTGCCGCCAAGGAGCTGGACAACATTATCAAGATGGGCTATGGCAACCTGCCCGTGTGTATGGCCAAGACCCAGTATTCGCTCTCGGACGATGCATCCAAGCTCGGCCGCCCGCAGGGCTTCGCCATCACCGTGCGCTCGGTTCGTCTGGCCGCTGGTGCCGGCTTTGTTGTGTGCGAGACCGGCGCGATCATGACCATGCCCGGCCTGCCCAAGGTGCCGGCCGCCGAGAAGATCGACGTGGACAAGGACGGCAAGATCACCGGCCTGTTCTAAGAAAAAAAGCAAATAAAAAGCGCCCGCAGTATGAACCGAACCAGTAAAAA
>JAUMSA010000259.1 GCA_031293105.1 Butyricicoccus sp.
ATGGTATACAGCCCGGTTTGGATGCCACCAAAGAAAATATCGATGAATTTAACCGAATATTGAATGGTGAACAATCAAGCGATAGCGATGCAAAAGAATAGGAGGGATTGAGATGGGATTGTTTGATAAGAATAACCGCAAAGGCGGTTTCATGGATGAAATCCGTTGTGATGAACCGTCCTATCTTATCTGGAAATGGCATCCTACTGGCGTTCAGGCAGGAAGCAGTCAACGGGAAAATTCTATTCTCTGGGGTTCTTCTCTGCGGGTGAAGGACGGAGAGGTTGCTGTCTTTGTTTACAAACAAAAAGATGGAACGATGCAGGACTATATTGAGGGTCCCTTTGATCAGATCATCAAGACGGCCAACTTTCCTGTCCTGTCAAACACTATCGGTCTCGCATACGAAGGCGGCACACCGTTTCAGGCTGAGATTTACTTCATCAACCTCGCTCGTATCATTCAGGTAAAGTTCGGCGTACCGTTCTTTGATGTGTATGACCCGAGATTTGCTGATTTCAGCGTGCCGGTTGCCGTCAGAGGCACCATCAGCTTTCAAGTTCAGGACTATCGGGAGTTTATTAAGCTTAACCGGCTGAATACCTTTGAGCTGAATGATTTTCAGAAGCAAATCCGGGACGCAGTATGCCGCTATGTGAAAGATGCAGTCGCCAACGCCCCTGCAGCCAATAACATTCCTGTCATTCAGATCGAAACCAAGACGGCGCAGATCAACGATGTGGTGGAATATGATATCAGTGAGCGGTTGAAAGAAAACTTTGGCGTTCTGGTGTCCGGCGTGGATATCGGAGCCATTGAGATCGACAAGACCAGCGAGGGCTACCGTCAGCTGATGGCCGTTACCAAGGACATTGCCGTAACAAGGGTCGAGGCTGAGACGCAGGATTATGTGGAGCGCCTCCGCATCCAGCGGGAAGAAGGCCAGTACGCCATGCACAAACAGACGCAGACCGCTAACATCGGTGCATTTCAGGTGGAAAAGCAGGCTGAGGTTGGCGTGGCCGGGGCGCAAGCCCTGGGCCAGATGGGGGCTAACGGAGCCGGCGATATCAACCTTGGTGGCGGTGGTGATGGTACTGGTTTTAATATGGCGACTATGATGGCAAGTATGGCTGTTGGAGGAGCGGTCGGCCAGAATATCGCCGGGGCCATGAACACTATGATGGGCAGTATGGGACAAACCACTCAGCCGGGAATGGTTCCCCCGCCGATCCCTCCGACTACCTATCATGTGGCAGTCAACGGACAGGCAACTGGGCCTTTTGATCTGCCCACGCTTGCCCAAATGACTGCAAGCGGGCAACTCACTGCTGAGAGTTTGGTGTGGAAAAACGGAATGGCACAGTGGGTGAAAGCCGGAGAGGTGGACGAGCTGAAAGGATTTTTCAACCCCACAATGCCGCCAATCCCTCCTGTTGAATGAATATGAAGATAGATACAGATCGGGTCAAAAGAAGGAATTCACCTCCGCAATTACATCAAGTGAACAAAAAGACTCTCAGGAGTGCAGGGTGCTTGCGGTTCTGCGTTATCTATATCCCGAAAAGTTCTCCACAATGGTTAGGCCTTGTTTGAAAAATAAAAGTTGCACAATAGTCGCAGATATGCAAAACTAGAATCATGAAACGGTATGAATTAACGAAAGAACAATGGGAACGAGTCAAAGCTCTTCTGCCGCCGGAAGAAACAGGAAAGCGAGGCCGTCCCCATAAAGGACAATCGGATGATGCTCAATGGGATGCTGTGGATTGCCCGAAGCGGTGCCCAGTGGCGAGAACTGCCGGAAGCCTACGGCCCCTGGCAGTCCGTGTATGCCCGATTCGTCAAATGGCGGGATGACGGTACACTGGAAACCGTGTTCCACGCACTGTCTGAGGATGCAGATATGGAAAATCTAAGCATGGATTCCACCTGCATCCTCTCAGCCGGAAATGATCATGATTGTGTCCATGCTGTGGAGTTGATGAAAAAAGTGGAACTTAACGGAAGCAATGTGCTGGCAGACCGGGCTTACGGTGCTCAATCCATTCGGGAATATATCTCAGAGCATGGAGCTAATTATGTGATCCCGCCCCAAAGCAATGTGTCTAAACCTTGGCCGGTAGACTGGTTTCTGTATCAGGAGCTACATCTTATCGAGTGTTTCTTTCAGAAAATCAAGTGGTTCCGCAGAATTGCCACCAGATATGGCAAACTCGATGAATCTTTCCTGGCTTTTGTTTTCCTTGCCGCGATTGCCATCCTGTTGATTTAGAACAAAACTCCTGATTTTCCAAACAAAGCCCAATTGCTGTATAAAATACAAAATGAAGATAGGGGGTTATATGAAACATTGGCTGACATCTTGTGGGAGTGGGTTGAACTTCTGACCGATCCAAGAGACCGTTGTATTGCCGGAATACGAGTGGATGAGCATTCCATTCCCGTTCAAGTACTTGCGCAAATGGAATGCTCTGCAGGAATGACGCAATGGTATAGGGTTAAAAAGAGAATGTTTGCTGATACGAGACTGGTCTATGGGCCAGTCTCATTTCATTTGTACTTGAGAGAAAAATATCGGCTATGCTACAATAAAAGTAACAAGTTTTTCAACATGCTATCAGAAAGGTTCTAGTTATGAATACAGCGAAAACCATTGATTATTACAACAAACATGCCCAAACATTTATCGAGGAGACGATTTCTGTAGACTTGGGATCGATTTACGCACAATTTGTATCAAGATTGCCAAATAGTGCCCGCATTCTGGACTTTGGCTGTGGTTCGGGCAGAGATGCAAAATATTTTCTGTCGCAGGGATATATGGT
>JAUMSA010000280.1 GCA_031293105.1 Butyricicoccus sp.
GTATCCCGTAAAGCGCGCAGGGTTTCCTGCGAACCAAGGTGGCACCGCGGGTGTTTGATGAAGAATGCAAACCCGTCCTTGGCTGTGGTAAGTTTCTTACCCGGCAAGGACGGGTTTTTTGTTTCCCAAAGGAGGTTTTCCCATGTATCCCACGTTTGAACAGGCCAAGAACTTGGCCAGCCAGGGCTTTCGCCGCATCCCGGTCAGCCGGGAGATGTACGCCGACCGCTTCACCCCGACCGAAGTCATGCGCGTTCTGAAACATGTCAGCCGCCACTGCTTCATCCTGGAAAGTGCGGAGGATGCCCGCCAGTGGGGACGGTACACCTTCCTCGGATTTGACCCCACCGCCGAACTGACCTGCAAAGGCGGCAAGCTGCGCATCCGGGCGGGCGCCGAATTCACCGAAACCGTCCATCATCCCGGAGATGCCATCCGCCGGCTGCTCGCGGATAACCACAGCCCTCGGCTGGAAGGGTTGCCGCCCTTTACCGGCGGTCTGGTCGGCTACTTCTCCTACTCCTACATCGGCTACGCCGAGCCCAGCCTGCACCTGACCCGGGAGGACGGCGCCTTTCAGGATGTGGATTTGATGCTGTTCGACAAGGTAATCGCCTTTGACAACCTGCGGCAAAAGATCATCCTCATCGCCGGGGCGCGGGCGGACGATATCGAAACCAGCTACCACAAGGCGACGTATGAGCTTGACCAACTGGCCAACCTCATCCGCACCGGCGTCAAGGCCGAGCCTAAGCCGCCCCATCTGAAAACGCCCCTTACCCCGCAGTTTACCCGCGAAGAATATGGCGACATGATTCGAAAGGCCCAGCACTACATCCACGAGGGCGATATTTTCCAGGTCGTGCTGTCCAACCCGCTTGAAGCCGAGATGGACGGCAGCCTGTTTGACGTGTACCGCGTGCTGCGCACCACCAACCCTTCGCCCTATATGTTCTACTTTTCGAGCGACGACATCGAAATCGCGGGCGCTTCCCCCGAAACGCTGGCCAAACTGACCGATGGCAAGCTGTTCACCTTCCCGCTGGCCGGTACCAGACCGCGCGGCGCGACCGAGGCCGAAGACCAGGCGCTCGAGCGCGAGCTGCTCGCCGACGAAAAGGAGCTGGCCGAACATAATATGCTGGTCGACCTGGGCCGCAATGACATCGGCCGCATCAGCAAACTAGGCAGCGTGCAGGTGGAAAAATACTTGCAAATCGAGCGTTTCTCTCATGTCATGCACATCGGCTCGGCCGTGACCGGCCAGATTCGGGACGACCGCGATGCGGTCGACGCGGTAGACGCCATTCTGCCCGCCGGAACGCTCTCCGGTGCGCCCAAGCTGCGCGCCTGCCAGATCATCGACGAACTGGAAGGCCGCGAGCGCGGCATCTATGGCGGCGCGGTCGGCTATCTGGACTTTACCGGCAACCTGGACACCTGCATCGCCATCCGGCTGGCCTACAAGAAAAACGGCCGGGTGTGTGTACGGTCGGGCGCGGGCATTGTGGCCGACAGTGTGCCGGACAGCGAATATCAGGAATGCCTGAACAAAGCGGCCGCCGTTGTGCGCGCCATCCAGACTGCACAGGAGGGCATCGACCAATGATTTTACTCATCGACAACTACGATAGTTTTTCCTATAACCTCTATCAGCTCATCGGCTCGATTGACCCGGATATCCAGGTCATCCGCAACGACCAGATGACGCTTTCGGAGATTGAAGCCCTGGCCCCGCGGGCCATCTTCCTCTCCCCCGGGCCGGGCAAACCGGCGGACGCTGGCATCTGTGAGGATGTCATCCGGACCTTTACCGGAAAAATCCCGCTCTTTGGGGTCTGCCTAGGCCATCAGGCCATCTGCGAAGCGCTGGGCGGCACGGTTTCCTATGCCGAGCGTCTGATGCACGGCAAGGTATCCGAGGTCACGCTCGACCACACCGGCCGCCTGTTTGCCGGACTGCCCGACACCATCCCGGTCGCGCGGTACCATTCGCTGGCCGCGGTGCGCGATACGCTGCCCGACTGCCTGCGCGTGACCGCCCAAACGGCCGACGGCGAGATCATGGCCGTCGAACATACCAAATATCCGGTCTGCGGCGTGCAGTTCCATCCCGAATCGGTGATGACACCCGACGGCCAGACCATCATCCGCAACTTTCTGGAGGGGACACACCATGATTAAAGAAGCCATCTTACAACTGAACCAAAAATCCAGCCTGGACTATGACACCGCGCGCGCGGTCATGGACGAAATCATGGGCGGCCAGGCGACACCCGTCCAGATGGCCTCCTACCTGACCGCTTTGGCCATGAAGGGCGAGACCATCGACGAAATCACCGGTTCGGCAGCCGGCATGCGCGCCCACTGCATCAAACTGCTGCACGACATGGATGTCCTTGAAATCGTCGGCACCGGTGGCGATGGCGCCAACTCGTTTAATATCTCGACCACCTCCTCGCTGGTCATCTCAGCCGCCGGGGTACCGGTCGCCAAGCACGGCAACCGCGCGGCATCCTCCCAGTGCGGGGCCGCCGATGTGCTCGAAGCGCTGGGCGTCAAGATCACCCTCTCGCCCGAGCGGAGCGCCGAACTGCTCAAAAAAATCGGCATCTGCTTCCTGTTCGCCCAGAACTACCACATTGCGATGAAATATGTCGCTCCCATCCGCCGCGAACTCGGCATCCGCACGGTGTTCAATATTTTAGGGCCGCTTTCCAACCCGGCGGGCGCCAACATGGAACTCATGGGCGTTTACGACAAAGCCCTCGTTGAGCCGCTTGCCCAGGTCATGGCCAACCTCGGCGTGCGCCGCGGCATGGTTGTCTTTGGCCAAGATAAACTGGATGAAATCTCGCTGTGCGCGCCGACCTCGGTGTGCGAAATCCGCGACGGCTGGTTCCAATCCTACGAGATCACGCCCGAGCAATTCGGATACACCCGCTGCGCCAAGGCCGATCTGGTCGGTGGCACGCCTGCCGAAAATGCGGCTATCACCCGCGCCATCCTGTCAGGCGAGGAACAGGGACCCAAGCGACAGGCGGTATGCCTGAACGCGGGCGCGGCCCTCTACATCGCGGGCAAAACCGAAACCATGGAACAGGGCGTGCGGCTGGCCGAGGGGCTGATCGACACAGGTGCAGCCCAAAAGCAGCTGGACTTTTTCATTGAGGAGAGCAACCGATGAACATTTTGGACGAAATCGCCGCCAAAACGCGCGAACGCGTGGCGTGTGACCGAGAAGCCCTCCCACTGGATGCGCTGCGTGAAATGTGCGCACAAGGTGCCCCGGCGGACGGCGCGGCCTTTGTTTCCGCCCTGCGGGCGCCAGGCCTGCGCTTTATCTGCGAAATCAAAAAGGCCAGCCCGTCCAAGGGCGTCATCGACCCGGATTTCGACTATCTCGCCATCGCCCGCGCTTACGCAGCGGCGGGCTCGGACGCCATCTCCTGCCTGACCGAACCGCACTGGTTCCTGGGCTCGGACGATATCTTCCGCGCGGTGCGCGGGACGGTGTCCACCCCTTTGCTGCGCAAGGATTTTACGGTGGACGCCTACCAGCTCTACCAGGCCAAGGTTCTGGGTGCCAACGCGGTACTGCTCATCTGTGCGATTTTGGACACCCGCACCATCGCGCAGTATCTCGAAATCTGCGACACACTGGGTCTGGCTGCCCTGGTCGAAACCCACAACGAAGCCGAGATCGATTCGGCTGTTTCGGCGGGCGCAACGCTCATCGGGGTCAACAACCGCAATTTGAAGGACTTCTCGGTCGACTTTTCCAACGCCGCACGCCTGCGCGACCGCATCCCTCCCGAAGCCGTTTATGTGGCCGAAAGCGGCGTGCACACCCCGGCCGATGTGGCTGCCCTGCGCGCCATCGGCGCGGACGCGGTGCTGATGGGCGAAACGTTGATGCGCGCCGCCGACAAGGGCGCGCTGCTCGCGCAGATGCGGGAGGCCGCGCGATGAAGGTCAAAATTTGCGGCCTGTCCCGCCCGGAGGATATCGCGGCCATCAATGCGGCCCGGCCGGACTACTGCGGCTTTGTCATCCATGTGCCCAAAAGCCGCCGCAATGTTTCCGCGGATACGCTGCGTGCCCTCCGCGCAGACCTCGCCGACGGTATTATTCCGGTGGGCGTGTTCGTCAACGAACCGGTGGAGTCGGTTGCCGATTTGCTCAAAAGCGGCGTGCTTTCCATCGCGCAGCTGCACGGCCAGGAGGACGACTCCTACATCGCCGCCCTGCGGGCGCGCACCAGCCGCCCGATCTGGCAGGCATTCCAGGTCAAAGGTGCGGCCGACATCGAACGCGCGAATCGTAGCCCGGCTGATTTCATCCTGCTCGACGCGGGTGCGGGCGGCGGCACCGCCTTCGACTGGGCGCTGCTGGACGGCGTGACCCGTCCCTTTGCCCTGGCGGGGGGCTTAAACGAACGCAACCTTTCGG
>JAUMSA010000042.1 GCA_031293105.1 Butyricicoccus sp.
CTTCATAGGTGCCCGAATACGGGGTCGAAAACTCAATCGTTTGATTGATGGCGTCAAACTGGCCGCCCCAGTTGTCCGAGCCGCCTTCGTAGCTGGCCAGAACGGTTGCGGTTTCGCTTTCCGCGGGCAGGGTAAAGGTCAAGCTGCTTTCCAGCTTATCCAGTTGATTCTGTTCGCCATCGAGCAGGGAAATGGTGTATTTGCCGTCCTGAAGCTGTACCTGCACGATCAGCTTACCATGCTTTTGACAGAGCTGTGCCAGCGCGTCGGCATCGACCGCAACACTGTGCTGCGCATCACCCAGCATGACCTGTACCGTTTGCGCATCGGCCATGGCTTCGACCATAGACGGGTCAAAGGTGACCTGTACCGGTTTGCCCTCTTCCAGACCGGTGCATACCATGCGCAGCAGGATGTTGACCGCCTTGTTGAGCGTAACGCCGTCCAGTGTCTGGTCGAGCGTGTCCTTTTGGGCCTGCGCCTGCTCCAAACTTTGGGTGATGACATCGCCGTCGATGGTCGCTGTGTTGCCGCGGCAGGGGACATCGGTTACGCTCGATTCGGCGACTGCGTTTTCGATATACGCGGCGATTTCACCCTTGGCTGCATCGTTGACCGCCGTGCCGTCGATGTTTTGCAGCGCTTCGGCCAGGTAAGCCGCCTTGTCCTCGCCGGATTTGTTGTAATCCAAGGTGATGTTCGAGGTCTGCTGATCCTGCTGCACCAGCGCGCGCAGCGCATCTTCCGAGGCCGGTTCGGACTCGTTGGAAGCCAGCCGGAAGCCTTGCAAGGTCTGCTTGACCGTCGCGCAGCCGGATACCTTTCCGTCTGCGTAAAGGATGATGTAATACAGGTCATCGGACAGCTGGTAGATCTCACCGATTTCACCGGTTACGGTATCGGCAAGCAAGTCGGTCAGCTGGCTGCGCTGCTCGTCCGTAAACCGGTGCGACACCTCGGGGAAGGTGTAGACCGGCCGGCCAATCGCGTCCGCATAGGAACGAAGCAGGGTGACGGCGTCCTCCGCCTGTGTAGAGTCGAGCATATAGTGATATTCGATGTCACTTATATGCGCCAATTCGTGGGTTTCTTCAAAATGTGTGACCGTATCATGGTTCCAGGTCGCCCGCTCGACTTTGGAGGAGATGTTTTCGCCGTTGTCCAGCACCAACCACCAGGAGGGGTCATCGTCAATCCAGCCATGCTCCCGCAGGGCCTGTTCATCGTCGGGCTGATAGTCTGCACCATCAGGCACATCGCCGTACAGTTTTATTTCGCCATCACCGGACGGCTCTTTTACAATATCCAGAAATTCCACCGTGTGGGCCAGTGTCATCTGTCCGTTTTGAATGGTATAATACTGCGCACGCACATTGTGGCCGGCATCGTGATAAAACTGGATATACCGATACGCGGCCTGCCCATCCATGGTGCCAAACCCGGTGGTATAGTTGGTCACATCGATATCCATTTTCTGCGCTTTGCTGCCGTCATACTGCCAGAACACAATTGGCTCGATAAAGCTCTCATCCCCGGTCGGGATATAGCCGATCTCACCATACCGTGCATCCGAACACTCGGATAGCGCCTCGCTGTCCACATTTTTGTCCAGGTACGCGGTCAGCAGAATGGGCATACCGTCATCGGCCGGATCGGCCAAGGTTGCATAAAGGGAGAAATCCCCTTCCTGCGTATTCATGCTGCCAATGGCATCGGCATAAGCCTGCGCCATTTTGGCATCCATTTTGCATTTGCTGCGGTCGCCGAAATAGGCCATGTCCTGCAGCACATCCTGCGCGGACACAATTTCTTTGGGCAGCTTGATCTGCCAGCGGTCCAGCACTTCCTGCGGTGTGGCGGAGACGGCATACTCATACGCCAGGTTGAGCAGCATTTCCTGTTTGCCGCTCGGCTGAAGCCGTGCAAATAAGACTTCTCGCCGTGCGGCAAATTCCCGATTTAGGCCGCCTTCTCTGCTGGCTTGGCTGATCTGTTCATTTTCGGCTTCGGTCAGTTCGCCCTGTTCCAGAGCGCTGCGCACTTTTCCGTCCTGCCATGTGTAGATGTCTTGCACATAGTCCCGGACGCCGAACCACCAATAGGCCTTTTCCGCGTCGCGCATAAGATAGACTTCCAGATACCCGCCAAAGGGTTCACCGCCCGTCCATACGGTTGAAACAGTACCGTTTTGATCGGTATAAATCGCCATGCTCACATCGGTGTCCTTGGCCCATAAGCAGACCAGTTCGTCCTCGCCGTCCCCGGTCACATCGGCGGTAACCGCGTCGAGCAGGCCGGAGAGCGTTTCGCCATCCGTCAGCCATGCGTCGCGCTTTTCCTCCGTGACGATGCCGTATTGGTCGACCAGCGACTGCACGGTTGCCCGATACGCTTCTTCGCGGCTGGGCGCTTTCTCTTGGGTCGGCGTCGCCGAAGTATCCGGTTCCTCTTGCACGACGGTACTTTCTTCGGGCGCACTCTGTTCGGGTTGACTTTGTCCTGCGCAGCCAGCCATGCCGTATAGCAGTATAGCCGCCAGACAGGCAGACATCCACCTCTTTTTCATTTTTATTCCCCCTAGGTTGATTGATATGTGTACGATTCCGCAGCAAGGCCGCTGGTTTTATAAAATCAAAAAATTTTTTGAAATTTCCCCAAAAACGCAGCGGGCCAACGGGAACCCATCACTTTGGTAAAAAACGCTTTACGCTTCAGAGGCATCCCCCTGGGCCTGGCGCTCCTCCTTCCAGACCAGATCGTTCACTGTTTGGGCGATTTCCTGCTGCAAGGCAGTGCCGGTCGAATCGGATGCCGCCTGCGGCGGGGCATTGTAGCCTTGCGGCGCATGCCAGTATTCGAGCGCAGCACAGCCTGCCAGCGGCGATAAATCGACCGAGCCATTGTTGATCCCGACATAGCGCAGCTGCTGCAGCGTGCCAAGCGGTGTCAGGTCGAGCGGTGTCTGGCTTAGTTGCAGGGTCGATAGATATTCCAGATTGGGCGTTTGCTGCGCAAAGGCGAGCGAATCCAGATTACCGGTATAGATTTGCAGCATGCGCAGATTGGGCAGGGGCTGGGTCGCTTGCAGCGAGATGACCGCAGTGGGGTCACCGGACGCAGTCTGTGCCAGCGTAAGGGAAATCAGTTCTTGCATCTGGCTCAAATCGAGCGAAAAATCGCCGGAAATGGAAAGGAAGGCATCGCGTATCGTGCCATTGCCCGCCAGCGGCGACAGATCAGCACCGGAAGCCAGGTCACAGGAGAACATTTTCAGTTCTGGCAGTTTTTCCAGGAAAGAAAGGTCGTGGATAGGCTGCATATTCATAAAGCTGGTGTCCAGTGTAGGGAGGGGAGTATCTTCCTCCAGCGTATCGAGCAGGGTCTGCGGCTCACTGACATACAGTTCCAGCGCCTCTAGAGAGGGCAGCAGCTTTAAGTCAGCCAGACTGCTCACGGGCTCTGTGCCCGGAATGACCGTCAGATGGTCATAACTTTGTGCATCGGAAACATCCGCAATACCGTCGTCGATCAGCACGATATGGTAAAGTTCGTCACAGTCCTCTGCGTAGAGCTTGCCTTCCGGTTTGTCAACCAGTATACGGATGTTTTGCTCCATCGCCGGATCGGTAAAAACGAGTGGGTCGGGCATTGTAGCCAGGACAATGCCGCCGGTCACGACCGCAACAGCAGCCACACCAGCTGCGATCTTGGCCTGGATGGTCGCAAACAGGCCGCCCTTGGCCGCTTCGCCGCCTCCGGCGGCAGCCGCTGCGCCGGCCGCCCCCGCGGCACCGGCTGCACTGACACCGCCTTTGATCGCCTGCCACATTTGTGTAAGTTGTTCCGGAGAGGGCAGATTGACCTCCAGCCGCGCCAGCAGCAACCCGATCGGTACCGCACTATGCAGCCGGATGCCGTCTCGCTTTTCGATTGCCAGCACGCTTTCGCCGATTTTCTGACGTGCATAGTTCAAACGGCTTTTGACCGTGCCTTCTGAGCAGGTCTGGATGTCGGCAATCTGCTTGACAGATAAGCCACCATAATAAAACAGAATGACACATTCACGCTGATTGTCTGGCAGGGCCTCAATGGTCTGACGGATCAGCGTTCGCTGAGCCTGATCTTCCAACACACTTTCCGGCAGCACGCCTTCATCCGCATCGGGGATGTTGCTGAAAAAATCGGTTGCATCTTCGTCCTCTGTCGGTGAAACAAATCGTTTTTGTTGCCGCAGATGCTTGCGGCATTGGTTCGCAACAATCTGACAGAGCCAGGAAGAGAACGCATCCGGATCGCGTAGGGAATCCAAATGCTCAAACGCGGAAAGAAAGCCGTCCTGCACGGCATCCCTTGCGTTTTCAGGATTTTTGGTCATGCTCAGCGCCAGCCGATAGGTCTTTTCCCAGTATGCCTCATACAACTTGCCCTGTGCGTCGGTATCCCCCTGTTGGGCTTGCAGTACCCATGTTGTTTTTGTATCGTTCATAAATCCCCCAAATCGGTGTTTGTATGCACAATTGTTTGGATTCGTTCGAGAATATTGTACCATATCGGGCAGAAAAAGTATAGGATATACAGTCATTGTGACAGTCCCCGAAAGGGGCGGATTCAACCAGCAGTTCAATGATAAGCGAACGTTTTCGGATTATGATAAAGACAGCAAACGACAAGCTGCAATACTCCCTATACCTGGGCAAAAATTTGAGCAGCAGGGAGAACCCTGCTGCTCAAAGGAATGGATATGGGAAGATGATACCAATATTCATAAGAATAAAGATGCCAGAATCATCCTCCATATTTTTCTTGTGCCTGCTTGTAAATGCAAATCTGTCACTGCGGAAGCATGCCATCAAATAAAGCATTTTCCGCTATAAGC
>JAUMSA010000330.1 GCA_031293105.1 Butyricicoccus sp.
GCGGAAAAAGAACCCCATGTCGGGCCGAACGGCACGCAGGAAACCCAGGAAAAAAAAGGGGGGGAGCGGGGTCTGTCTTGCTTTGGCTTTTTTTACCCAAAAAAAAAAAGGAACGAGGTGCTTTGCACCTCGTTCCTTGTATATGGAAAGAAAGATGATCGGACTGTTTTACCAGGAAGCGATACCTAGCGGAGAAAAGATGATGTATACCACAATCACGCACAGGATGACGACGCCGGAAACGACGTAACGATATTTCCAGGGTGTCAGATCGACGGCGCCGACGTCCTTCTGGACGTAAGCTTCCGGGGTCGGGTTGCGCCGTTGCATGATGTACATGATGAGCAGTTCGAGCGGGAACAGCACGGCGATAGCGTACAGATAGTGGATTTGATCGCCCAGTGTCAGCAGGAACAGCGCGTACATGACAACATGGAAAACGAACATGGCCTTTGCGGCGTACTTCGGAAGCCGGTTGAAGAAGAAACCGCCGAATACAGCCGTCAGTACCGGCAGGGCAATCAGCATCACCATTTCATCCAGCAAGGTTTTCAGACCCTGCGGCGCGTAAAAGATCAGAGGAGAAACGGCAATGGACAGGACCGCGCAGATGGTGCCGACAACCTTGCCGATCGAAACCAGCTTTTTATCCGAGGTATCCGGATGGATGAAATCGCGATAGATGTCCAGCGTGAACATGGTCACGATCGAGTTGAGCACCGAATTGAAGGAGGAGAGGATGGCGCCCAACATAACCGCGGCAAAGAAGCCCATAACCGGCGTGGGAACAATTTCGGCAATCAGCATCGGATATGCTTCATCCATCATCGTCACCCGATCGCCCAGCAGATAGAAGGCGATCAAACCGGGGATGGCCAGATACATAAAGCCGATGATTTTGAGGAAGGCGCAATAAATGGCGCCTTTTTGTGCTTCTTTCAGGTTTTTTGCGGCCAAAACGCGCTGTACGAACGACTGGTGCGTGCACCACGACTGCAAATGCAGGAAGAACAGACCGGTCAGGATAACCGGCCACGGAACGGCCGGCGCCTGGGAATCCGCGGGCGCAATGGCGTTGAGTTTGGACGGGTCGACGTGCAGCAAATATTGCAGGCCTTCTACCAGGCTGTTGCCGTCTCCCGAACCGAATGCGCGGCCAAGCGCCATCAGGCCCAGGAAGGGAATCATAAAGCCGCCGATAATCAGGCCGATGCCGTTGATGGTATCTGAAACGGCCACCGCTTTCAAACCGCCGAAGATCGCATAGATCGAGCCGATGACACCGACCAGAATACAGATCAAAATAATCGACTGAAATTTGGTCACGCCCAACAGATCGGAAACATGGAAAATGTTTTCAAACACGAGCGAGCCCGAGTACAGGATAACCGGAATTTGTACGAAAATGTACAGTGCAATGTAGGCAATGGAAAACCAAAGCTTGGTGCCTTTGTCATACCGTTCGCCGATCATCTGCGGGATGGTGCTGACGCCGCTTTTTAAATAACGCGGCGCGACGAAATTGGCGAGGACCAGGCAGGCAAGCGCTGCGATGACCTCAAACCCCATAGGGCTCATATTGGTCAGCCAGGTCTGTCCGTTGACGCCGACCAGCTGCTCGGCCGACAGGTTGGTCAGCAGCAGAGAACCGGCAATCACGATACCCGGCAGCCCACGGCCGGCCAGGAAATACCCTTCTGCGGTGTCCAGATTATCGTTGCGGGTTTTCCACCACGAAATCACGGCAACCAGCACGGTAAAGAAGATAAATGTCGCTACAATCCAAAGCATTTCTGTATGTTCTCCCCTCTCTTTTTTTTCACGCCTATGCCGCTTAATAGGACATAATCGCCTGGACAGCCTGCGCCGTTGAAGTCTGAGGGAACAGTTCATAGCCGATGCGGCCGGTATAGCCGCATTCCTCCAGGCAGGCAAATACAGCGTGGTAGTTGATTTCGCCAGTGCCCGGTTCGTGACGGCCAGGCGCGTCGGCAATGTGGATGTGACCAAACTGGTCACCGTATGCGCGGATGGTGTCGCAGATGGAGCCCTCGTTGAGCTGCATGTGGTAGACATCATACAGGACTTTGAGCATGGGCGAGCCGATCAGACGGGTGATTTCGGCGGCCATCTGCGTGTGCGCGAGGAAATTGCCGACATGGTCGGTCGTGATGTTCAGCGGCTCCAGATTCATGCAAATGCCACTCTCTTCGGCGATTTTGGCGCAGTCGAGCAGCATGTCATACATGGAGCAGAGCTTGACCGTATCGCTCAGATCGGTGTAATGATTGACGACAATGCCTCCATCGCCGAGTGCATTGGAGTGGATGGTCACGCTCTTGGCGCCGATCTTTTGCGCGGCTTGCACCGAGCGACGCAGGAACTCCAGATACTTTTCCTTGTGAGTGGGATCAATCAGGGAATAGTCGGCGTCGCCGTTAAAGCCGGAAATGCCGATGCCGGCCGCTTCGGCGGCTGCCTTGACGGCGTCCAGGTCTTTGTCGGTCCAGCTCCAAAATTCTACATATTCAAAGCCGTCGTTCTTGGCAGCCTGAAAACGATCCAAAAACGGAATCTCGCTATACATCGGTTCGATGCAGGCAGAGCGTTGAAATTTCATAATCGATACACCTTTCTATGGAAATTCAAGTTGGGAAAGTGCGCGCGGCTATTGAAAAGGAATAGCCGCGCGCGCAAAGAAAAGAGAAGGGGATGGCTTAGATCTTTTCGATTTCGGAAATCTTAACCGGACGGCCCTCGTACAGGGACTTGGTAGCCGCTGCCGCCATCAGCACCGGATACAGACCGTCTTCGCCCGTAACCGGGGTTTCCTTGTTGTTGATGATGGCGTCGGCAAATGCCTGCATCTCGGAAACAAAGGCGCCGGTGTAACGGTCCCACATGACCTTGTAAGCGGTGTCGTGTACCGCGCCGTCGGCCGTCGACAGGACGGCGGTGTTCGGGGTGTCGTTCTGGTCCTCGGCGCAGCCTTCCGCGCCAAAGACCTCGACGCGCTGGTCGTAACCGTAAACCGCCTTGCGGCTGTTGTCGATTACGCCGATAGCGCCGTTTTCAAACTTGAGGGTGACCAGTGCGGTGTCCACGTCGCCCGCCTCGCCGATGCCGGGATCGACCAGCACCGAGCCGATGGCGCTCACTTCGGTGACCTCGCTGCCTGCCAGGAAACGGGCCATGTCGAAGTCGTGGATCATCATGTCGTAGAAGATGCCGCCGGAAACCTTGACATAGGATACCGGGGGCGGCTCCGGGTCGCGCGAAGAGATTTTGATGATGTTGACCTTGCCGACCTTGCCGCCGCGCACCATGTCATAGACGGCGCGATGGTTGTGGTCAAAGCGGCGGCAGAAGCCGATTTGCAGTTTGACACCAGCTTCTTTGGCAGCGTCGATGGCAGCATGCACCTTGGTCAGATCGTAGTCGATCGGCTTTTCGCAGAAGATGTGCTTGCCGGCATGCGCGGCTTCGATGATGTACTTGGAGTGGGTGTCGGTCGAGGAGCAGATCAGAACTGCCTCGATCTCCGGGTCATTCAAGATGTCGTTTGCGTCCTTGGTGCAGTTCAGGATGCCGCACTGCTTGGCAAATGCCTCGGTCTGTTCGTTCATGAACGGGTCCGCGATGGTCTTGATCTCCATGTCGGGCACGAACATGGAAATGTTCTTGGCGTGTACTTTGCCGATGCGTCCGGCGCCGATAATGCCGATTTTCATATAAAATCCTCCTGTTTTGGTGTTTCAGTTCCTTGGTTCCTATTGTACCGGCATTTGCCGTGGCCGAAGCTTGTCTTTTTTTACGAAACCATGTCTTTTTTTTCGATTGGCGAAAGGGGG
>JAUMSA010000332.1 GCA_031293105.1 Butyricicoccus sp.
AGACAGCCCCATACCAGGTAGAGGAAGGGGGTGTATCTATGGATATATTCTCATCGTTTATTCTCTCTGTTGCGGCAAGTGTAGTCGCATACTACATATGCAAATGGCTGGACAGAGAAGATAACCGGTAGCCAGCCTTGGGTTTAAGCCACCCACCCAAAACGGAATAGAAAACCCCCGGAGGTCGCAACTCCGGGGGTTTCCGTATCCTATGGATACTCTCATCGTTTTCTCTATGAATATAATAGCACAGACGTGCGAGCTTTTCAAGTGGGTTTTGGATGGGCAAGATCGTCTTAAAATGTATACATTTCAGAATCCGGGACTTTTCGGCCCCTTGAAATCTTAAAATCTATACATTTTCATTTTCAAGACGTCTTGTTTTATGTGTTTACATTTTAAGACCTTTGCCGTACAATAAAGCCAGCGAAGGAGGGTTTTGCATGGCAATTTATGGTTATCACCGCACCAGCACCACCGAGCAGCACCTGGACCGCGGCGTGCGGGCGATTCGGGAATTCTGCGCCGCGCGCGGCTGGGAGCTGGCCGACCTGTACACCGACCAGCATACCGGCCGCAACTTCGACCGGCCGGAATACCGGTTTATGCGCCACCGGCTGCTGCCGGGGGATGTCCTCATTTTGTCCGAGCTCGACCGCCTGGGGCGCAACAAGGAGGACACCTTAAAAGAGCTGCGGTATTTTCAGGAGCGCGGCGTGCGGGTCATGATTTTGGAAATCCCGACCACCCTGCTGGACGACTCGCTCCTAAATGACCAACTGACCGGCATCATCTTGCAGACGGTCAACCAGATGCTGATTGAAATGTATGCCGTGTTTGCCCAAACGGAAATGGAGAAACGGGAAAAGCGCCAACGGGAGGGCATCGAAGCCATGAAAGCCCGCGGCGACTGGGCGCGGTATGGGCGGCCGCGCAAGATGGATTTGCACACCTTTGGGCAGGCGTATGAAAAGGTAAAGGCCGGCGAGATGCGTCCGACCGACTGTATGCGGCAACTCGGACTCACCAAACCGACCTTTTATCGTTATAAACAACAATGGGAACATCTCAAGGGTTGAGCAGCACCGTGGCACGGAATACGCCGTTTTTCCACGCAAACCGGGCCTGTCCGTGATAATGCTCGGCGATGCGGCGCACCGACTGGGTACCAAAGCCCAGTCCATCGTGCTTGGTCGAGCGCAGCTTTTTCCCTTGCCAACGGGGTTCCTCCGGACAGGTGTTTTCCACCCGGATGGCTAGGATGTGTGAACCGCGCTGCCGGATTTGCACCTGAATCAGCCGCGCGCCGGGCAGCGACTCGCAGGCATCCAGCGCATTTTCCAACAAGTTGCCGAGCAGGGTGCAAAGCTCGGGCTCGGGAATGGGAAGCTCCTTTTCCATCTGGACGGTAATCTCCATGACCACCCCTTCCTGGGTGGCGAGCGATGCGTAATAATGCAGTACTGCATTGACCGCCAGGTTTTTGCAGTAAAACGGCGGCGCCTCCAGCGGCAGCATCTTCATGTGTGACTGGACATACTCGGCGACGGCCTGCAAATCCCCGTTTTCAATGTAGCCCTGTAAGGCGATAAAATGCTGGCGCAGGTCGTGCCGGGCCCGGCGGGTATCCTCCATATTCTTTTGCAGGATGCGGTATTGCGCCGACTGGATTTGCAGCATCTCATTTTCCTGGGCAAGCTTCACGCCGTGGCTGATGCCCCGGGCCATAAAGTAAAACATCAAATAACAGAACAGCAGCAGGCCGAGTAGGGTGAGCATAATCACCGGATAAATGACCATCATGCGCCCGGTATATAAGACATCATAGTCCTGCGGCTGGATGAACATATTGAGCACCAAAAAAATCACTGGGAAAATCCAAAACAGATACCAGGTGTCCGGCATTTCGATCTCCTCCACCAGCCAGTGAATCATGTGGGTCATCGGGTGCCACAAAAGGAGCAGTAGCAACCAACACAACACAATATGCGTCCAAATGCCCGCGTAGGTGAACCATGGGTCATGATTTTTCTGGGAATACAGCGCGTCCACCACAGTTGCAAGATTGGTTAGGCAGGAGATGCCCCCGCAAGTGGCTAAAAAGACGCTGATTGATTTCCACGCCGGCAGCTCGACCACCCAGCGAAAAAACAGGCAAAAGACCACCAGCCAGGGGAATAGCCACAGGTTGCTCATCCAGTGTAGGGAATAGCAAGTGAGGCCGCCGATGATGGCCCATACAATCAAAAACGGGATGCCAAACAACCGCAGCTTGGCTTCGGCAATCCGAAAATGCCCCCTCATGGGAAGGAAGCATAAAATGGCAGCCGGAATCACCACGGAAAGTTCCAGCATCGGCCGAAACATATCTGGTAGATACATCCAAAATCCTCCCTTATTTCTGGTCTATATTGTACCATAAACCGGAGCAAAACAGAAAAAGAGCGTAAAAAAAATCTTTTCCAAACGCTTATTTTTGCGGCAGGCCTGCCGAAACATAATTTAGACTGAAATTTATATGTTTCATGCCGTTTGCTTCAAATGAGGACGCAAGCCCTCGTCTGAATAGATCAACCATCCACCCAATAGACCCGTAGGCGAAAGGATTCGCCGCGGGCGGATTCTGTAAAGGAGTAGTGAATTATGAGAATCCAACATAACATCATGGCAATGAATGCCTACCGCAACTATTCGAACAATACCTCGGCTCTGTCGAAGAACCTGGAGAAGCTGTCTTCTGGTTACAAGATCAACCGCGCAGGCGACGACGCTGCTGGCCTGGCGATTTCCGAGAAGATGCGCGCTCAGATCACCGGTCTGGAAACCGCGCAGAAGAACGCAAAGGACGGCGTATCCCTCGTGCAGACCGCTGAAGGCGCGCTGACCGAAGTACATGATATGCTGAACCGTATGGTCGAGCTGGCCAACCAGTCGGCAAACGGCACCTACGACGGTACCGACCGTGATCAGCTGCAGAAGGAAGTTCAGCAGCTCCAGAGCGAAATCGACCGTATCGCCGATTCCTCGAACTTCAACGGCATCAAGCTGCTCGACGGCTCGCTGGAAGAAGGCGGCAAGACCGCAATCGAGGTTACCGGTCTGACGACCAGCACAACCGCGCCGACTTCAAGTTCGAGCGTGACTGCTGACGGTATTGGTGTGGATACCCTCAATACCTTGAAGACGGGCGATAAGATCAGCATCACCTTTGCAACCGAAGAGGGCGATTCCTATGCAATCACACTGACTAAGAAGGATAATGCCCTGGTAGACGAGTCAACCGGTAAGTCTTACTCCTATACGACGGATACTTCTGCTACCGACTTTGCCAATGCTGTTCAGGGGGCATTCACTAATGCGACCGGCGGTTCGTTCAAGGTAGAAGCTGATGTTCAGGGTACTGCTGCTGGCAGTAAGATTACTGTAACCAGCGATGCGAAGGGTGCAAATGCGCCCAAGGTTACCGCAGTTGGTGTTACTACGACGACCGCAGCTGGTGCAACATCGGTAGTGAATGTAGGTAATGTGACCTATAATGCCGCTCAGATTGAAACCGTCAACGTTAGTGCTGGTGATGGTACAGCTGAAGCGTTGAATCGAGTTGCTACAAAGGACGATATCTTCACCATTAACGGTCAGAAGTTTGTCCTTCTCGCGAATGAGACGAATTTTGCTGCTTCGCAGGAAGCCGTTGGCGACGACGTCACCGTTCTGGTTGGCACCAGCTTGGGCGCTGTTGCCGGTCAGCTGGCGCAGGCAACCGGTCTGGATATTCAGGCTGATCACACTTCTGGCATTAAAATCAGCACTGGCAGCGGCAACGCACTGACCCTGCAGATCGGCGATTCTTCGGACAGCTACAACCGTCTGGACGTCAAGATCAAGGATATGCACGCTTCTTCGCTCGGCATTGCTGGCCTGAACATCGCAACCCAGGACGGCGCTGCTGCAGCGGTTGAGCGCATCAAGGAAGCTATCAACAAGGTATCTGACGTTCGTGGTACGCTGGGCGCAACCCAGAACCGTCTGGATCACACCATGAACAACCTGTCGGTAATGCAGGAGAACATCCAGGATGCAGAATCTGCTATCCGCGACACCGATGTTGCCGACGAAATGATGGAATACACCAAGAACAACATCCTCATTCAGTCCGCTCAGGCGATGCTGGCGCAGGCAAACCAGGTTCCGCAGGGCGTTCTGCAGCTCCTGCAGTAAGATTTGTTCTGGTAATTCAAACAAACAACGCAAACCCATGCAAGGCGGGGCGGCTCTTTCCGCTCCGCCTTTTGTTTTGGGTCTGTCGGAAAAAACCTACCAGTTTAGATTGTTTCCGACATGCCTAAACGTTTAGAAAGGAACGGTGGGAAAGATGAACAAACAGACAAAACCGGTGCTTTCCATCGGTATGATCGTAAAAAATGAAGAACAGAAGCTGGAAAAATGCTTAAAAGCCTTGCAGCCGCTGCGCGATGCAGTGCCATGTGAGCTGGTGATTGCCGATACCGGCTCGACCGACGGCACCCGCGCCATTGCCGAGCGGTATGCCGATTTGGTGTTTGACTTTCCCTGGGTTAATGATTTTGCGGCCGCTCGCAATGCGGTGATGGATAAATGCACCGGCTTGTGGTATCTGACCGTGGATGCCGATGAATATTTGGATGCTGATGTGTCCGAATTGGTCTCCTTTTTGACCAGTGCGTCTGCCAAGAAAACCGATGTCGGCTATGTTATTGTCCGAAACTACAATACCGCGGATATGGTACCTGGGGACTGTAATGATTTTTTTGCGTTCCGCATGGTGCGCATGGCAATGGGTATCCGTTATCATGGCTCCGTTCATGAAGCTTTTTCGGTGCAGGCCGGACAGGTGTCCCGCTTTTTTCACGCCACCATCTTGCATCATGACGGGTACGCTTGGCGGACGCAGGACAATGCGCGTGAAAAATTGCAGCGCAATTTAGACTTGCTGGAAGCCGAAATACAGAAGCATCCCCATAATGCGCGCATTTTGATGGAGTGCATTGAATCCTCCAACTTTGAAGAAGAAAAACGGCGAAAATATTCTCAGATGGCCATGGATTTGCTGAAAAACGGCCCGATCGAAGAGGCTATTTTTGCCCCTGTTTTGGCGCGAAGCGCTTGCATGGCCGCCGCCGGCGAACGATATCCCGAAGCGGCCGAATGGATCGCCTTTGCGCAAGAACACTTCCCCGATTCGGCGTTTATCCGGGTGGATGTCTCCTTTGCCGCCGCTTTACAGGCCCACCACGATCGGGATTCTGCCAAGGTGATTCAGGCCGGGGAACGATACAAAGCCGAATGGCATGCTTTTTCCCAAGACCCGGATTTACAGGCAAAGACGCTCTATCTTTCGCCACTGCAATGGGTAAAGGCGGTTGACCAGCAAATCATCGATTTGCTGTTATCCGAGGCCTATGCCCGAACCGGCCAGCCGGAAACAGCCTGGAAACTGCTGCGCGGCTGGGAATTCTCACCCGCAACCCCGGAAGTCTTGGCCGATTGGGTGCGTACAATGACCTTGCTGGAACATATCCCAGGCGCCGAGGAAGAAGTCCTACGTGTCTTTAACGCAACCGATTCGGAAGAAACCGAATCCAAACTGCGCCACACCTATGTCAGTGCCCTACTCAACCTGTTTTGGAATGGACGCGCTGGGGTCGGCGTATTCCGCCGTTTACCTGGTTTGCTCGGAATTTGTGCCGCCTTCCTGGCCGAAACCGATCCAATGGTGCGGACAGCCCTGCTGGAATCGGTCACCAACTGGGGTGAATACCCGGTGCCGCTGGCACAGGATGCCATCCAGGCAGGCCTTGCCTTGCCGGATGGGTTCTATCAGCAGTCGTCCGAAAAATTGCAGGACGCCGCGACGCTGTATATTTCCCGCGATGAACAGAATGCCTCCCATATACTGCGCTTTTTAAAGAATGATTCTTTCCAAGGTTCACGCTTACAATTTGCATTCATGCTGATTTCTACCGTACTGCAAGCGAATAAAAATCTTGAAACCGAGCAAATGCAATTACTGTGTGACTTCTTCTTTACAGTATCCGAGGCATATTTAAAGTGGGTTTACAATCCGGTTTTGCTGCAAGAGGAAAACGTCCATCTGCTGCCGGGGCTGCATCGGTTTGCCTGGTATATCCTGCGGGAGCAGAAGCGGCTGGGACAGCAGGCTTGGTCGGACTGCATCCAGGATTTACGGCAGGCTTTGCAGAGCGCACCTGCCATGAAGCATGTAGTGGACTATCTGCTGCATCAGGTGGACACCCAGCAGGCAAACAGCCGCATCACGCCTGAAATGGAGACATTGGCCGCACAGATTCGCAGTATCTTATCCCAATACGCTCCGGATGATCCGGCGGTGCAGATGTTGATGGCCAGCCCGGCCTACCAAAAGGTGGCACCTTTGCTTGAAATGATCGAAAAATCGGAAAACAGCGAGGATGAATCAATATGAAAGTTGTGATTTTGGCAGGCGGCCTTGGCACCCGTATCAGCGAAGAAAGTCATCTGAAACCAAAGCCCATGATTACGATTGGCGACCAGCCCATCCTTTGGCATATCATGAAATACTACTCAAATTTTAGTTTCCAGGATTTTGTAATCTGCTGTGGCTATAAAGGGTATGTCATTAAGGAATACTTTGCCGATTACTATCTGCACCGTTCGGATGTGACCTTCGACTTTTCGGCCGAAAACCGCATGACCGTGCACAGCAATGTTGCCGAGCCATGGCGTGTGACCATTGTGGATACCGGACTGAACACGCAGACCGGTGCGCGCATTAAGCGGGTGCAGAAATACATCGGGGATGAACCTTTTATGCTAACCTATGGCGATGGCGTCAGCAATGTAGACCTGCATGCCCTGCTGGCACAGCACCAGCAAAGCGGCAAAATTGTGACGTTGACCGGTATCCAGCCGGGCGGACGCTTTGGCGTACTGGATTTGGACGAAGCCAGCAACACCGTTGTCGGCTTCCGCGAAAAAGCCAAAGAAGATGGCGGCTGGATCAACGGTGGCTTTATGGTGATGCAGCCTGAAGTATTCGACTATTTGCAGACCGATGAAAAATGCGTCCTGGAACATGCCCCGCTGGAGCGTCTGGCAACCGAAGGGAAACTCGGCATCTACCGTCATGAAGGCTTTTGGCAGTGTATGGATACCCAGCGTGACCGCAACCGTCTGCAAACAATGTGGGCCAACAATGCACCATGGCATGTTTGGAAGGATTAAGGTGACCAACTATAAGAAGTCAAGCCTTTTCAAAGAAATTTTTAAGGGAAGAAAAAGGGCGCAGAAAACCAAGCCCTCCATCGGGAGAACTTAAAAAAGAATGGATGCGTTTTAGCGAATCATTGTTGGATCATAACGGATGTTCTTGGTTTGCATTGTGTAAATGACCCGGAGGAGTTTTTTGGCGACATGGGTCATAGCTACACGGTATGGCTTGCCTTCGGCTCTTTTCTTGGCGTAATATTCGGCAAAAACCGGTTCATTGGTGATCAGTGGCAAGCAGCAGTTCATTAGGGCATAGCGGAGCTGGGATGAGCCATGCTTGACCATGTGGCCGGTAAACTCAGACTGGCCAGATTGCAAATAGCGCGGCTCCAGGCCGGCAAAGGAGAGCATCTTTGAGGGACTCTGGAATTTGCTGAAGTCCCCGAACTCAGAGAGGATCACAGCAACAGAGAGTTCTCCGATACCAGGAAGAGACAGGCAAGGCGGATCGATCCCCTGAACGCACTCTTTGATTTGAGAATCCAATGCATCCACCTTAGCGTCTAACTGGGAGTAAAGTTCCAGAAGGATATTCATCTGGTCAAGGAGATAATCGCTTGGGACCCCGACCGTGTTTTTTGCTAAGTCTTTGAGTTGAATAAAATCACTCAGGGTAAACCTTCCACGGGAAACCTTGCGCAGGGATTCATAAGAACGCGTGTTCATGTTGGCGATTCTCTCCGGCGTTTGGTAGTGAACAAGGATGTACAGAGCCGTGGCAGAGAATCTGCCTTTGAAGAAGGGTTTGAACTCAGGAAACAGCCGATCCAGGACGTTGGTAAGCTCCACCAACTGTCGGCTGCGTTGGCGAACCAGACTATCCCGGAACCTTGTGAGTGACTTTAGCTTGTCCAAGTGGTAGAATGATGGCGGATAGGGTTTGTACTCTACTGTCATCACATAATGGGTGATGCTGCGAGCGTCAATGGAGTCAGTTTTCGTATTTCTGAGTGATTTGCTGCGAACAAATCTGGAAACCAGAAGCGGATTAAACTCCATGAAAGTGAAGCCGTTGGATTCGAGGAACAGCTTCAGATTTTGTCCATAGTGACCGGTAGACTCAAGCCCTATTTTCTTTTCTCCTTCCAAACTGTCCAGCAGTTCTTTGAGAAGAGAAAAGCCCTCCCGGTCATTGGAAAAGGGCCATGAGGGCATGACAATATCACCGAGTTCATCAATGATAGCACAGTCGTGTTTGAACTTAGAGATGTCGATTCCTACAAAGTACATGGATTTCCTCCTTTGTTTTGATTTGCACTGCTGTCTCCACAGATGGCTTGTCCATGTATTCACGCAAATAAAAACGTCTAGCGTTAACCAACTAATTACCAATACAGGCAAGCCACTGTGGTCTGAGTCACCTCAAAACAGTCATGCTGTAATTAAATAGATACAAATCCACAGTGCTTACCTGATTATACCGCAGGTAGCTACTCCTGCTGTACAACCAATTTTCGAGGAAAGGAGAAATAATAAAACCACCCTTTCGAGATGGTTTTATTATACGTGATTTTATGACCGTAACCGTATTTGGGCTGGGGTTTGTCGGTTTGACGACTGCCTTAGGTCTGGCCAGCAAGGGACATCAGGTCTATGGATTTGATGTGGATACCGCCCGAAAGGAAATGATTGCATCGGGCCAGCTTCCGTTTTTGGAGCCTGGGCTTGATGATGCGCTTAGGCAGGAGTTGGGGCAGCACTTTCATCTGACTGATGCGCCTGCACGTGCCGTTGCGGAAAGTGAATGCATCTTTTTCTGTGTTGGGACCCCTTATGGGGATAATGGACAAGCCGACCTGACCTATCTCTTTTCCGCAATTGACATGGCTTTAGCGGGCACGGATGCCGAAAAATTCCGTGTCTTTGTCGTCAAATCCACCGTTCCCCCCTCCACCGTACAAGATCGCCTAATTCCTTACCTAAAAGCTCACAGCCAATTCTATGGCCGCACCCTGGGCGCGGCCAACAATCCAGAATTTTTGCGCGAGGGCCATTGCTGGGAGGATTTCATCCACGCGGATCGCATTGTCTTAGGGGTTTGTGATCCCCAGTCGGAGCAATTACTACGCGCATTATATCAGGATTTTTCCTGTCCCATCTTTGCCGTAACTCCCAACACCGGAGAATTTATCAAATACCTTTCCAATAGCCTGCTGGCTACCATGATCAGCTATTCCAATGAAATGTCTTTGCTGGCCGACGCGGTCGGCGGCATCGAAGTCGCCCAGGCTTTCCGCATCCTGCATCTGGATAAACGCTGGGGCGGCTGCAATATGACATCCTATGTCTATCCGGGCTGCGGCTATGGCGGCTACTGCCTGCCCAAAGATACCAATGCACTGCTGGCGCTCTCCCGTTCCAAGGGGTTTGAGCCCGGCATCCTCGCGCAGGTCATCGGCACCAACGACCAGATGCCGGAACGCATTGCAGAACGCATCAGCAAGCAGGCCGACCCGCAGGCGCGCATCGCCATCCTGGGACTTTCCTTTAAGCCTGGGTCGGACGATGTCCGCCAGTCACCGGCAGCCCCCATTCTCCGCATCCTGCAACAGAATGGATATCACAATTTGACCGCCTATGACCCGGTTGCCAATTCCCTGTTTCAGCAGGCTTATCCGGACATTGCGCTGCAATATGAAGATTCCATGGCACAGGCGCTGCATGGTGCCGCATTTGCAGTCATCCTGACCGCCTGGCCAGAATTTGCCGATATCCCGCAGGATACAGACACGGTCATTGTGGACTGCCGGTATATGCTGCCGTAAGTACAGGATACGACCGTTTCATTGCAAAACTCTCGGGGGACATTTATGAAACATCAAGCAAATGGCTGCAAAAAGCCAAAAATTATCGTTCTTACCTATGCTTATAACGTAGAAAAATACATTCCAAATGCGCTGCAAAGCATGATATCACAAACGTATGACAACTGGGAATGGTATCTGACTGATAACGCATCCACAGACCGGACACCAAATATCATCGAGGATTTTTTACAGGCGCATCCCGATGAACGCATCCATTATTTCAAACGCAAGTACAATTCTATCCTGCATCCCGGAAAGGAAAAAGACCCATTTTCTGTTTGTGTGTTGCCTTCCTTAGTCGGAAAGGGGTATTACATTACTTCGCTGGATTCGGATGATTATTTTGAACCCCGCGCTCTAGAAATCATGGCAAAACCGGTCATCGAGCATGGTGTGGACTATGTGATCACCGGGCGGCAGGCCTTTTCGAATGCTGACCATTATGATGCGGAACTGCCGGTTACCCGGCTTTTTCCGGATATCGCCGACTTATCCGATGTATGGCCGCAAAATTATGTCTGTATGCGTACGGTATGGGGAAAACTCTTTCATCTGGATGGCTACTATGCGGTTTTACAAAATAAAGAAAGACAGGGTATATCGAACGGAAACGATACATATATGAATCTGCTTTATATGCAGACGGCTTCCTCTGCCGCCTCAGTCGGCGAGGTAACGGTTCATTTCTGCATCCGGCCGGATTCTGTTTTCCGTTCCAATGTCTTCCCGGAGCGCTATCGTGCCTATGTCAAGATCTATCAAAAAACGATCGAACTATTCCGGCAGTGGAACCGTATGCAATCCTCGAATTTGTTCTTTGCGGCACGGGTTTTACAGTCTTCCATGCTCGAAACGATCTTGCCCACCACCCGGAACGTGCAATCGCCGACAGCCCTGAAACTGCTGAAAAATATTTTGACCGATCCCACGGTACATCAGGTTTTAAGCAAGTATGAGTTATATGATGCATTCTTAGAGCAAGTCTTTGCACTCCTACAAAAGAATGCGGTATGGCAACCGGAACAGGGCAGCATACCATGTGAAAAATATTTTCACATTTGGATTTTGCGGGCGCTGCTGCACCCGGAACAGGACTGGTATCTGCGGCTGTGCTGCTTGCTCCGTGGCGTTCTGATGGGGGATAACCGTTTTCGGGTTGGCATGAAATATTTACGGGCCATGCTGGTGGAAAACACCCAAGACGATTGCCAGAAAGATTATTCCTCTTTATCTGAATCGGATATGAAAAATCTGTCGGCCACAAACCCCTTGGCCTTTACGGCCTTCCTTTGCAGAGATACTGCAAACCAGGAGCAGGACAGCATGGATGATGATCGCAAAAAGGTGATCGATTCGCTGCAAAAAGGTAACAACCGGCAAGTAGAGCAAGCGGTCTCCCGTTTTGCCCAGCATGCCCCGCTGGATTATATAGTTCTGTATGCAAAAATGTATCTGGCGTGTGTAAAAAACGATACAGAAGCCGCTTGCTGCATTGCCGGTACCGTCGAATTTTTATATCCATATAATTCGTTATTGGTTGATATGGCAGGAACGATTTTAGAAGAAGGCGGTCATTCCCATATGGCATATGCGCTGTATAAGAAGCATCGATTCTATGCGGAAGACACCGAAAAAATCCAAATCCAGCAAAACTTGCAGCGGCTGGAAGACAAAATGCAGAATACTTGAAAATGGGGGCGAATAAAACAATGCCCAAAGTAACCGTTGTCACAACGACTTACAATCGGGAAAAATTGGTGCCTCGTGCCATCGAAAGCGTCCTATCGCAGACATTTACAGACTTTCAATATCTGATCCTAAACAATGGCTGTACGGATGGAACGCAAGCTGTCTTGGAACACTATGCCAAGCAGGACACCCG
>JAUMSA010000359.1 GCA_031293105.1 Butyricicoccus sp.
GGGCCGCCCCAACGTGGGCAAGTCCACCCTGTTCAACGCGATCACCAATGCGGGTGCGGAGAGCGCAAACTACCCGTTTTGCACCATTGACCCCAATGTCGGCATGGTTGCGGTGCCCGATTCCCGGTTACAGCCGCTGACCGATCTGTATCATGCCAAAAAGACCACGCCTGCGGTGGTGGAATTTGTCGACATCGCCGGTCTGGTGCGCGGCGCGAGCAAGGGCGAGGGCCTGGGCAACAAGTTCCTCAGCCACATCCGCGAAGTGGATGCCGTGGTGCATGTGGTGCGCTGCTTTGATAACGACAACATCGTGCATGTCGAAGGCTCGGTTGACCCGGCACGCGATATCGAGACCATCAATTTGGAGCTCATCCTGTCCGATATCGAGCATTTGGAGCGCCGTCTGGACCGCACCCGTAAGGCGGCCAAGGCAGATAAAAAATTGAACCTGGACGTCGAAATCCTGGAAAAGCTCAAGGCACATCTGGAAGAGGGCAAAACCGCCCGCACCTTCCCGGGCTTTGCCGACGATGAAGATGTACAGCGTGTGATGAAGGAAAGCGACCTGCTGACCGCGAAAAAGGTCATTTATGCGGCCAATATGGACGAAGCCGGCTTTACCGGCGATCAGACCGAAAATGCCCGTCTGGCAGCCGTACAGGCGATTGCAGACGCCGAAGGCGCGATGGTACTGCCCATCTGTGCCAAGCTGGAAGAGGACATCGCAACCTTGGAAGAGGACGAAAAGCAGATGTTCCTGAGCGAGCTGGGCTTGGAAGAATCCGGCCTGGACCGTCTGATTCGCGTATGCTATGACCTGCTGGGTCTGATGAGCTACTTGACCGCAGGCGAGCAGGAAGTGCGCGCTTGGACGATCGAAAAGGGCACCAAGGCGCCGCAGGCGGCCGGTAAGATTCATACCGATTTTGAGCGCGGTTTCATTCGGGCCGAAGTGGTTTCGTACGACGACCTGATGGCTTGCGGTTCCCTGGCCGCAGCGCGCGAAAAGGGCCTGGTACGTTCGGAAGGCAAGGAATACGTGATGCAGGACGGCGACGTGGTCTTGTTCCGTTTTAATGTATAAACCGCCGCCAGGCAGCAAGGTGGCATCCGGATTCCGGCTCATTTTTTAACGGCACGGCGCATATCCTTCTGCATAAGGGGATGTGCGCCTTTATGTTGCCTAATTGTTGTTGTAATTCGACGGAAAATGTCATACAATAGGGAATACAGATGTTTGACGCCATTTCACAGAGAGGATTAGGATAGACGATGGAGAAACGACATGAAGGGTCTTCCGCCGATCGCTCGTTGGAGGACATCTTACAAGAAATGAACGGACATAAGGAAAGCACCGGCAACAGCGCTTTGGATGCCATGCTCCGTGCCCGCGATAAGGAGCCTTCGGAAAACGGTCTGGCGGGACCATATTCCGAGCCCCTGCATGAGGATGACAGTACCTTTGAGCCGTTCGGGGCCTTTGAAAATTTGGTGCCCGCAGGCCACAGTGCCCCGGCTGCTTTTGCAGAACCGGCGAAAACTCGTAAATCATCCCGAAGCCGGACACGGAAGAAAAAGAATAAAAAAGGCGGCGCTTGGAAAAAAGCAGCCGCGATAGCTGGCGCCGCAGTCGTCGTTTTGGCGGGCGGCACGGTTGGGTATACTTACGGATACAGCGGTATCCATTTCGGCATGCAGGCTGGTGCCGTCAAGGTGGGCGGTATGTCGCTGGAAGAGGCGCAAAAGGCCATTGACCAGGCTGGCAGTGATCTGCTGGATGGTAAGGCCATAACCCTCACCATTTACGACAAGGACTATACCATCGACATTGCTTCGGTCACAACCGGCATGGACAGCGAGCAGTCGGCCAAGGAGGCCTATGATTACACCCATGACGGCGGTTTGTTTACCCGCATCGGTCACACCTTTACCGCACTTGTCGGGCAGGGCGAAGCGCCGCTGTCGGTCAGTGTCGATGACGAGGCGCTGACGACCCGGTTGGATGAGATTGCAGCTGAGGCGCTGACCGAGCCGGTTAACCCGAGCTGGACCGTCGAAGGGGATAAACTGGTAATCGATACCGGCAAACCCGGTGTCTCGTTTGACCGCGATGTGGTATCCAAAGCCATTACGCTCAAAATCCGTACCATGGATTTTGAGCCGTATGAGGTCAAGGTCACGACCAGTGACCCGGCTCCCGTCGATGTCGACCAGATCGCAGCCGAAGCCCAGACCCAGCCTAAGAACGCGACTGTCGATAAATCGGACGGCAAGACTATTGTGCCCAGCGTGGACGGCGTCTCGTTCGATGTCGATGAGGCCAAGGCGATTGTCGGCGACGGCAGCGCACAGACCTATGAAATCCCGATTACCCGGACACCGGCTAAGGTTTCCGCCGACAAACTGGCCGATGTGCTGTTCCGCGATACGCTGGCCAGCACGTCTACCAACCTGAATGAGGGCAACAAACCGCGTACGAATAACGTCCGGCTGGCCTGCAAGTATATCAATGGCACGATTTTAAATCCGGGCGAAGAATTTTCGTATAACAATGTCGTCGGGCAGCGAACCGCCGAGCGGGGCTTCCAATCGGCAGGCGCTTATGCCAACGGACAGCTCATCGACGAAGTAGGCGGAGGTGTCTGCCAGCCGTCTTCAACGCTGTATATGGCCGTGCTCCGCGCCGACCTGGAAGTGACCGAGCGTCACAACCACAGCCTGACGGTGGCCTATACTCCGCTGGGTGAGGATGCGACCGTTTCGTGGGGCGGCCCGGATTTCCGCTTTAAAAACAACACCGATTACCCGATTAAGATCGTGGCATCTCAGTCGGGCGGCGCAATGTACGTGGAGATTCTGGGCACCAAGACTTCGGACAAAAAGGTCACGCTGAAAACCGAAATTTTGGAAACCCTGGACTATGATGTGGTCGAGCAGACCGATGCTTCTTTGGCGCCGGGCGCACGCGAGACCAAGCAGAGCGGTGCGACCGGCTACAAAACCGTCACCTATAAGACGGTTACCGAAAACGGCCAGTCGACGACCACCAAGGCGAACACGTCGTCCTATAAGAAGCGGGATAAGATTGTCTTGGTAGGGCCGTCCGCTTCGACCGAACCGGCCACGACGGATACGGCCGATGCCACAAGCAACGCATAAAAGGATGTAAAAGAGTATGATCAAACTGGACAATACGCTGCGCCGGACCATCAAAGCACAGGCAAGACTACGGATTCTGTCCCGCTTGCCGGTTTGCGTGCTGGCTGCGGTGGTGTATATGTTGCCCGCCGTCTTTATCGGTGTGCTGACCTCGGTGCCGATGGATGCCGGACTGATGCGCATTGTGCGGATGCTGCTCATCAACCTGGTGTGTGAGGTCGTTATTCTGGGCCCCATCATGCTGGGTATCCAATACACGTTTGTCCAGGTCGCGCGCGGCCAGACGCCGGAAATGCAGGGCATCTTTGCCCCGCTGGGCGATGTACGCGAAATGTTCCGCGGCATGCGGATGATGTTGTGTATGGGGGTGCGCGTGATTTTATTGGCGCTCATCCCAACCGTTCTCTATGAAGCGGCGGTCTATTTCGTGCTCAACTGGATGGATGCGCAGGGCATGAACGATTTTAATTCCATGATGCGCGCCGTCGGTTTGCTGATTATTGTGTACTGCCTGATGCTTTTACCCGCTGTCGGACTGGGCGCCAGCTACTGGATGGGATACTCTGCCCTGCACGATGACCCGTCGATTGGGGTTTGGCGCGCAACCAAAGAAGGCGCGAAGCTGCTGCGCGGCCAGCGCTGGCAGATGATCGTATTTACCGTCAGCTTTTTGCCATGGTTCATCGCCGGGCTGTTTACCTGCGGCATCCTGAGCGGCTTTGGCATGATTTATCTATGTGTTTCGCTTTATTGCTTGCGGGACCGGCTGGAGGGCCGGCAGCAACCCGAAGTTCCACCAATGTTATAAAAAATTGCCCATACCGATCGGTATGGGCGATTTTGTTTTAGGCTGCCGGTGTTTCTTCGGTTTCCGGGGTGGGTTGCTCTTCGGCAGAGGGCTCACTTTCGGTGGTCGGCTGCTCTTCCGGGGTCGTGGTTTCCGGGGTTTCTTCCACCTGCGGTTCGGGGGATACCACTTCGACTACCGCCGAGAGGATGCAGGGCACCATGCCGGTCAGCGATGCGTCCCCCAGGACAAAGCGGACTTCGTGCTGTCCGGGCTGTGCATCGGCTGGGATGCGGATGGTGTAGGCGCTGTGCGCCTGGTCATTGGTCACTTGGAACGCCGGATTGACCGCGCCCGTGATGTCCTGTCCATCCCACTGCCAGCGGGCGGGGAGGGAAACAGAGGCAATGCCGTTTGCACCGGACAGGTCCGCGGTTACGGTCAGTTCCTTGCCGGGATACACCTGCGCGCTGCGGATATTCAGGCTGCCCTGGTATTCCAGCGGCCGCTGCTCGACCGGAATGGAGATATCGGCACGTTTTTCGGTGCCGTCAAACATGGTCAAAACAAAGGAAACATCCATGGTGTCGCGCGACATGTCATAGAGGGTCGTGCTCAGTGTGGAAACCTTGTTTGGTGTCGCCTGGAAATAGGAATTGCCAAATCCGCTGACGGCTGTGCCGTTGACGTACCACTGGGCCTTGGCGACATAGGCATTCGAGAAACCGGTCAGCTGCGCGGATACCTGGAAGGGTGCATACGGCCGCACCGAAGCCGGGGTGTCGGTAAACTGGACGACAGTGGACGCGCGTGCGGCATCCCGCCGGGCGATTTCGGCAAAGCCATAGTCCAAAAGCTGCCGCGAATCGCGGAATCGCTGGGCATCGCTGGTCGATTTGAGCACAACAGAGATGACCCGGCGGCCATTGCGCTCAGCCGTTGTGGTCACACAGTATCCGGCCGCGGAGATGGTACCGGTCTTGAAGCCGTCCAACCCTTCATAGGGACCCATGGTGTTGAGCAGATGGTTGGTATTGTTGTAATACCGGCCGTTGAAGGAATACCCGCTCTTGCTGGTGATATTCAAGATCGCCGGATAATCGTCGATAAATCGCTTGGTCAGTTTGGCCTGCGAACGTGCGGTGACATAATTGGGCTGCGCGCCATGGCAGTTGTAATAGGTCGCCGTAACGCCGAGTTCCCGCGCCGTGGCGTTCATGCGCTGAACAAAGGCAGCTTCGGTACCGCTGATATGTTCGGCCATAGCGATACACGAAGCGCTCGCCGACGGAATCATAATCAGGTTGAGCAGGGTTTCCACCGTGTAAGTAGCGCCTTCGGTCAGCGGAACCGCGGTCGGATAGCTGGAATCCCGCGATTTGACCGCCACATTGTGGCTGATCCATACCGGGGTGTCCATGGTCAAGGTGCCTTTTTCCAGCTCCTGATAGATGATGTAGGCCGTCATGACCTTGGTCATGCTGGCCGGGACACGGGCGGTGTCTGGGTCTTTGGAGAATAGCTCCTCACCGGTCTGCGCATCCATCACAAAGGCAGATGCCGCCCGCAAATCAAGCGCAAAAGCGCTGGGCAGGCACACGCTAAGCAGCACACAGACCATGACAAAACAGGAAATCACTCTTTTCTTCATTATTTCACCTTCTCTTTCATTTGTCCGTCCCCCGGGACAATCCTTAATTAAAGGATACAATTTTTTGCATAAAAATGCAACTATTTTATGTAAAATGATGAAATGGAAACAGCAAAGTACGACAGCGTCATAACCGTGACCGCAACGTACAGGCGGTGGGGCTGCGAAACCCGTGTAGCCGCGCAAGTTTTTTCTGCCCGGCCAAATGCGGCATTTGACGCCAAAATCGGGATGCAGTATAATAAACACCGATAGAAAAAGATAGGACGGTGGACAACGATGCTGCAAGAAATTGCACCTCATGTATATCACAATGAATTTTGCAACCCGGCGCCGCGTGAAACCGACTTGGTGACCGTATTCGATGGCCGGAATGCGCTGCTCCAGGATGGGAAATATCCGACGGTTGCCGATATGCGAGCACTGGGCGTTTCCGATGCCGATTTGGTGTACTTATTTTCGGTGGATGACACGGCGTTTTTCCTGCTGTGGGAGGTCACCGACGCGGTGCGCGCTGGGCTACAGCCCGGCCCGGTCGATGCCTGCCGCACCATGGAAGGCCCCTATATGGCTCTGGCCGGGTCGACCGCGCTGCACTTGTATCGGTGGTATCGTGCCAACCGGTTCTGCGGTTGCTGCGGTGCGCCCAATCGGCGTGACGACAAGGAGCGCGCCATGCGGTGTACAAAGTGCAATGCCATTGTGTATCCGACCATTGCCCCGGCCATTGTGGTGGCCATCCGGGACGGCGACCGCATTGTCTTGACCAAATATGCCGACCGGGCAACCCCGCGCTATGCGCTGATTGCTGGGTTTATTGAGATTGGGGAAACCATGGAGGATACCGTGCGCCGGGAGGCGATGGAAGAAGTTGGACTCAAGATCAAGAATCTGCGGTACCATGGCAATCAGCCGTGGGGCTTTTCGGGCACCTTGATGCTTGGCTTCTGGGCCGATCTAGATGGGGACGATACCATCACGCTCGACCGGCAGGAACTCAAGGAAGGCGTTTGGATGCACCGGGATGAAGTTCCGGAAACGCCCAACCCGCTGGATTTGACCCATACGATGATGGAGTTGTTCCGCAAGGGACTGGACCCCAAAGACTAAAAAAGCCAAAGAAAAAGGTGATTTGCTCTACAGCAAATCACCTTTTTTAATCGGATATATTACGCCGGAACTTGTAAGACCGCACTCTTGGGCGATTCCACACCGTCGCGTACCGCGGTGACGGCAAACTCATAGGAAAGCCGGGTATTCACCGTCAAAGCCGCCGAATAGGGGCTGCTGTGCTGGAACGGATGAGGCGAACCGAAATTCGAGCAGAGCGTATATTCCGCGTTGGGGTCGGTGCGGTAGTACAGCAGATAATAGTCTGCATCCTCCACGGCATCCCATTGGAGATATACCGTATTGCCCGCAGACTGAACAAGGCGCAGACCAGAGGGAGCCGATACGGCGCTGTTTTCCTCATAAAAGTCGGCCAAGGTCTGGTGGTTGCGGGCGGTCAGCGAATCCAGCGCGTGGATGGGGATGGCAAAGCCTAAGTTCTGACCGGCCGTGATGCCCGCATAGGTCACGCCGATGAGTTCGCCTTGGGCGTTGAAAAGGGCGCCGCCCGAACTGCCCTCGCTGATGGCAGCCGTAATCTGCAATTCATTGTCCCGGATGGACGAAATAATACCTTCGGAAACCGTATTTTGCAGGCCATACGGGCTGCCGATGGCGACAACCGTATCCCCAACAGCCAGCGAGTTGGAGTCCCCGATGGTGACCGGTGTCAGATTAGTGCGGTCGATGCGCAGCAAGGCTAGGTCAAGCGATTCCGAGGTGTCCTCCACATAAACCGTGCCTTCGTAGACCGAGCCATCGTCAAAGGTGACGGTCATAGACTGCATGCCGTCGATGACATGGTAGTTGGTCACGATCAGCCCATCTGCCGAGAGGATGACGCCGCTGCCCTGCGCGACTCCTTCCGCGGTCGGCCCTTGGAGCAGAACCACGCTCTCTTTTTTGGCAGCAATCTGCGAGAGGGACAGTTCGGTCTTGTTCGCCGTGGGGGAAACCACGGTCGCTAGGAACTGGCTGGCGGCAGTGGCATCCAGTTTGCCTTTACCGGCGAGCTGCTCGACCAGCAGCACATTGCCGCCCTGTACCGGGAAACGCAGGGTATCATAGGTCAGTTCGGCGGCATCGCCACGGGTAAAGGTGTTGGAGGTCATCTCTTCGACCGTCTGCTCGTCGAGCAGTCCGAGTGACTGGGCAAACGAGAGCGCCTGCACATAGGTAAAGTCCCCATCCGCTTCGGTGTAGCCGAGTGCGCGCAGCATCAAGACAGTGTACATCTGCATGGTCATGGCCATTTCGGAACCAAACATAGTATCCCCAATGCCGGCGACCAGTCCGTTTTCATAGGCATAGCCCACATAGCCGGATGCCCAGGCAGGCACATCGGTAAAGGGGGTCTGCACATCTGTCATCTGCTGGGCATCCTTTTCTGCACCCAACATGCGCACCAGAAGAGCAACCCCTTCGGCGCGGGTGAGCGCGCGGTCCAGCTCATAGCCATTTTCTGTGCCGTAAAACACCCCGAGTTTATACAGACTATCCGCATAGCCGGTCTGGGTTTGTGCAGCAAATGCAGCGGTTTGTGGAACAATTAAAAGCAGGCAGAGCAAAACGGCAGCAGCTCTGCGCAAGGGAGGAAGATTGTTTTCACGGTGCCTCAGCCTTTCCTAAAAAATCTCATTTGTTTCTAATTATACCGGATAAGTTTGAAGATTTTGTGTAAAAAATGTGTAC
>JAUMSA010000366.1 GCA_031293105.1 Butyricicoccus sp.
AAACAGCCGGGAATTCAGGGGGAAATCTTCCGAAAAACGGCTTTCTAAAATGGGAGGAAAAAAGAGGTAGACCTGTGAATCGCAAGAAAACGAAAGCCAAAGAAAAAAAGGCCGGAAATCCGGGGGATTTTGCGAAAGACAGCACAAGAATGGTATGGCGGGAAAAAAGGGGGTGCCGTATAATAGAACCATCGAAAATGAACAAAGCAAAGCAAGACGAGGCGAAGAGATTTGTAAGAAATGATAAACAAATGGATTTGCTTCAAAAATTTTCGAAAGCAATGTAATTGACACTAACATAAATACATGGAAGCTGAAAGGGAGGAACGAGCCATGGCAAATACCATGCGAGCATTCTATGTGGAAGCCGACCACGAACCGCGTCCGGGTTATAAGATGAGCGAACGCGAGATCAAAACCGGTCGTGCCCTGCGCGGCAATCAGATCTGGCGGAACATTCACGGATCGGTCACCGATCGTCCGATTCCGGTGTGCGGCGAGGAACAGGTACTTATTAAAGTAGGGGCTGCTGGTATTTGCGGCACCGACGCGCATTTGCTCAAGAAAGATGCAGACGGCTACTCGATGTACGATGGCCATTCCAAATATCCGATCATCACCGGCCATGAATTTGCCGGCGAGATCGTCGAAGTGGGCTCCAAGGTTAAGAAGCTCAAAGTTGGCGACCTGGTATCGGTAGAATCTATGCACTGGTGCGGCGAATGTGATGCTTGCCGCCGTGGTATGTTCAACCAGTGCAAAGACCTGGAAGAGCCCGGCCTGACCTATGACGGCGGCTTTGCCGAGTATGCAACCGTGCATGCCAAGTACTGCTACCCGCTGAATGATATC
Source organism: Butyricicoccus sp. (assembly GCA_031293105.1). Taxonomy (GTDB): domain Bacteria; phylum Bacillota; class Clostridia; order Oscillospirales; family Butyricicoccaceae; genus Butyricicoccus_B. The sequence goes on from JAUMSA010000366.1 coordinate 853, forward strand.
ATGAATTACTACGGCGGCGACAAGATGACCGCGTTCGAACTGGGCGCGATGATCGAGCCTACCGGTGTTGCGTACAACGGTCTGTTTGTTCGCGGCGGCGGCATCCGCCCGGGCGGCCACGTTGCAGTCTTCGGCGCAGGCCCGATCGGTCTGGCAGCCATTTCGCTGATGAAGACCGCTGGCGCTGCCAAGCTGATCGCTTTTGAAAGCGTTCCGGAGCGCGTCGAGCTGGCGAAGAAGTGCGGTGCGGATTATGTTTACGATCCCACGTCCTTCAAGTCCCCCGACGAGCAGGCCGAACTGCTGATGGACCTGACCAACGGCGCTGGTATCTCGCTGTTTGCTGAATGCGCAGGCGCAACCAAGTTCACCTACCCGGTTATGGGCAAGGCGCTGGCCATCGGCGGCAAGACCGTCCAGATCGGCCACACGGTTGGCATCACTCCGGTTGACATCTTCAACTGGCAGTGGAACGCAGCGACCATCTCGGGCTCCAATGGCCAGTCTGGTCAGGGCATCTATCCGGATGTTATTGCACTGATGGCTTCGGGCCGCATCGATATGCGCAAGATGGTAACCGGCCGCTTCAACCTCGAGGACATCGAAGAAGGCATGAAGATCACCGCCGGCAAGGTTCTGGTATCCACCAGCTACCCCCGTCTGAACAAGTAAAATCATACGCATCCGCGTATTTTGAAAAAACTCTCAAGTAACCGATAGACATACCTTATTGAAGGAGGAAACAACAATGAGCAAATGGAATCTGCCTGCAAAGGGCGGCCACATGGAAGCCCAGGACGGTATCTACTACCAGAACATGACCACCAAGATGGTGGAAGAACGCCTGAAGAAGAATGACGTCATCCTGATTCCGGTTGGTTCGACCGAGAACCATGGCCCGTCCGCTCCGTACGGCGAAGATACATACCTCGACACCCGTCTGTGCGAACTGGTTGCAGAAAAGACCGGCTGCACCGTTGCCATGCCGATCTGGTACGGCTCGCATCCGTATCATCACCTGGGCCAGAAGGGCACCATCATGATTCCGGAAAAGATTCTGGCTGACTACCTGGCTTACGTATTCGCAGGCTTCTGGAACACCGGTTTCCGCAAGATGATCGTTGTCAATGGCCATGGCCAGGACTACGTTATCCCGCTGGCAATCCACACCTTCGGTAAGAAGTGGCAGGTACCTGGCATCATCCTGTACACCCATTTCTGGAACTGCGCAGGCGATCAGATGTACACCAAGGACAAGGGTGGCCCCTACGAGACCCCGTTTGTCCATGCGGACGAAGTTGAACAGTCCTGGTGCTTGGAACTGTTCCCGGAATTCATCCACATGGAAGACGCCATCAAGGTCGAAAAGGCTCCGCTGATTCCGGCCGGCCACATCAACACCTCGGCAGAAGACGGCGCTGGCCCGATCAAGTGGTACAATGCGTTTGGTTCCTGCGGTATGGAATGCATCTGCCAGCCGGAAGGCGTTATCGGTGACGCCCGTATGGCAGACGGCAAGAAGGCCGAAGCTGGCGTAGAGCGCACGCTCGATTACCTCGAAAAGCTGGTTAACGATATCCTCGACAAGTATCCGGCTGGTACCCTGCCGCCGATCGAAAAGATGACCCAGCGCGACCGCGCCGACATCGAAGCGGTTGTCAAGGGCCCGACTGCACCGGGTGGCCGTCACATCTACACGCTGGCTTACTAATTATCGTTGTCTTATCGCGGGTTTCTGGCAGGGGCGCTGCCCCTGCACCCCACCCGCTTTTTGAAAAAGCGGGGGAAAACCCTTTATATGTGAAAATTGAAAGGAGATACTCACTATGACCAATCGTCCTACCAAGTGCAAAGCTGCATTTATGCATGGTCCGTTCGACCTGCGCATTGAAGAACTCGAACTGCCGCCGCTCAAGCCCAATCAGGTTCTGATTAAGCTGCGCGCTTGCGGTATCTGCCAGTCCGACGTAGAATGCTTCGAAGGCAAGTCGGCAGAAGGCCGTTACGACCTGGGCCCCTACACCCCTGGTCATGAATGGGTTGGTACTGCGGTAGAAGTCGGCAGCGACTGCACCTCGGTTAAGGTTGGCAATAAGGTCGTAGGCGACTGCGTTCTGCCCTGCCATCAGTGTGCAAACTGCAAGGACGGCAAAATGTCCTCGGCTTGCCTGAACTTCCGTGAAGTTGGTTTCCGTCCCGACTCTCCTGGCGGCTTCGGCGAATACATGATTCTGGAAGAAGCTTACACCCATGTTATCCCGGACGACTGGTCGGATGAGATCGGTATCTTCGTTGAGAACTTCAACGTAGGTTACTGGGGCGTATGGGGCAATGGCTGCAATCCGGACGCTTCGGATGACTGCGCGATCATCGGCGGCGGCCCGATCGGCTGCTCGGCTGCGATGGTTTGCGCAACCTCTGGCGCAAACGTTATCGTCATCGACCCGGTAGAATCCCGTCGTGAAAACGCAATGAAGTACGGCGCAAACATGACCGTTGACTCTTCTGCCTTCACCGAGCCCGGCGCTCTGGAAGCAGAACTGAAGCGCCTGACGGGTGGCCGCGGCCCGTCGGTTGTCATCGAATGCTCGGGCAACGACAAGGGCATTGCTTCCCTGTTCGACATCGCTGGCCACTCGGCTCGCATCGGTGTCGTTGGTCACTCCATCGGCCGTAAGGTTCCGGTTGAGATCGGCAAGACCATCTGGAAGACC
>JAUMSA010000006.1 GCA_031293105.1 Butyricicoccus sp.
ATGTAAAACATACGCCGCTGCGCTTTTTTGAACGATTCCAGAAGCTTATGCTTCCCGGCTCTTTATGTAATTGGCCAAGCGTTTGTCTTCCGATTTAATATGGCTGATCAAAATGCTGACCAAACGATTGAGCTCACCCACCTTCTGGATGGTGACCTCGCTGCGCTTCAAATCATTCGACAAATCTCGAATCATGCCCTTATACTTGATGTGGAATGTATGATGGGACTTGTAATGCGGATAATCATTATCACGCTGCAACTGCTCTTCATCCGAGAAGTGCTGATCTACATAGTCCGCCAGGAACTGAGCCGTTTCAACAATTTTGGCCCGCCCGGAGCCGCTCGCACAAGCGTCCAGCAATTCATTGATGGCATCAAACAACATGCGATGTTCGGAGTCAATCAAGTCGTTGCCGGTTTCCAAATCCGGGGTTACTTCGTAATGCTTAGTATTTGCCCGGGTCGTCGATCGTGGTGTAACCGGTGTCGGTGTGGGAGTGGGAGCCTGGAAACCTGTCCCCCGAAGAGGGGAAGTTACCTCCTGCATGAAAGCTGCCGCTGTTTGTTGCCCCACTCGGGACGGTATCCATGGTAAAGCTGTTTTGGTTGGCAGCCGGCTGTGCGGCTGCACCGCTCTCGCTTACACGGAAAGTAGACAGAATCTGACGCAGCATATTGGCCTGCGAAGAAAGTTCTTCACTGGCAGCTGCCGACTCTTCACTGGTCGCAGAGTTCGTCTGAACGACCGTTGCAATCTGGTCAATACCCTGGGTAACCTGGGTGATCGAATCCGATTCATGCGCTGCCGCTTCCGCGATCTGCGCGATCTTTTCAACCGCTCTTTCGGTCAGCTCATTGCTGGAGTTGATCGAATCAGCCGCCGCATGGGCAATGTTCGAGCCATGCTCTACGGCACGGATGGAATCCTCGATGAGAGTGGTCGTATTCTTTGCCGCTTCGGCCGACTTGGAAGCCAAGTTCCGTACCTCATCGGCAACAACAGCAAAGCCCTTGCCGGCTGCGCCTGCGCGAGCCGCCTCAACCGCTGCATTGAGTGCAAGAATGTTGGTCTGGAAGGCGATATCTTCGATGGTCTTAATGATCTTGCTGATTTCCTTGGACTTCGAAGTAATCTCGTCCATTGCAATAATCATCTGCTCCATCTGCTGCTGGCTTTCTTCATTCTTCTGACCCGCTTCGTCTGCATTTTCCTTAGCATCCTGTGCCGCGTCTGCATTCTTACGAGCCGCCATAGAAATGTCGTTGATGGTTGCCGACAGTTCTTCTACGGCGCTGGCCTGTTCGGTCGCACCCTGTGCCAAAGCCTGTGCACCATTGGATACCTGTTCGGCGCCGCTGGAGACCTGATCGATCGACTGCTTGACTGTGCTGATCAGTTCACGCATCTTGGTGGTCAGCTTGCTCAGGTTATCCGAAACAGCTCGGAACGAACCCGGCAGCTGATTGTCGGTATGTACATCAAAGTTGCCGCGAACCATTTCCGAAGTCACGTTGGAAATATCCGCGCAAACGGTCTGTAGGACTCTCTGGCTGGTACGCAGTGCTTCTGCCATTTCGCCGATTTCGTCCTTGGACTCATACTGCACAGTATGTGCGAGGTTACCATGACTGATCTCATTGAGAGCCGCTCTGGTTTCATTCAGCGGGCGTACAATCGAACGAATCAGATTGATGGCAAAGAGCACAATCAAAATCAAGAAGATCACCAGCAAGAGCAGCATGATCACAAAGGTCCGTACTACCGAACTATGCTGCGCTTCCATGTTTTCTGTGATGTGTTCCGACATCGCATCCGTTAGCTGCTGCGAAGCCTGCTGCTGAGCATCGAGTGCCGGCGTGCATTCATTGACCAAAACTTGCTGTGCCTGTGCAAAATTATTCTGCTCCAGGGCAGAGGTGATATCAGGAACAACGGCTTCCCAAGTTTCCACGCTGTCCAAGAAGTCCTTGTCCAAGCCATCGCCCAACTCATAATTCTTCGAAACATAGTCGCGTGCGGTATCCAGTGCAGACAGTGCATCATTTAAGTTGGTCTGATTGCTGGAATAGTTCTGCTTGGTTGTATCCAAAACCATATCACGCGCATAGCGTGCCGCTGTATTGATTTGAATGCGGCATTCCAGCACTTGTTCCCGCAGGGTTTCATCATTCTGAATGATGTCTTCAAATCCACTTTGCATAGAGAACATGTTTAGTACTGAAATGAGTAGCAGTACCAGGGACAACACGATCGGGATTGCAAAACCTAAAATTAATTTGTTTGTAATCCTCAGGTTTTTTAGTCTCATTTTCGGTTATTTCCTCCTTTGGGGCTTACATTATATATATCAAATCGGTGAACGCAACGTGACCTAGCGCAATTCACCGTATTTGCCTTTTTCCACATCGCCTGCCACCCGGCCGGCGACCAGCGTGACCACACGCCGACACATGATATTGACGAAGTTTTTGGCATGGGTAGCCGCGACCACGGTTGTGCCGCAACGGTTGATTTCCCGCAGGATATTCATGATATCCCACCCGGTATCATCATCCAAATTAGCAGTGATCTCATCCACCAATAAGATGGTCGGATTGCAAATCACGGCCCTTGCCAACTCAACCATTTTGACTTGACCACCGGATAATTCGAACGGATGGCGCTGCTCAAACTCGCGCATGCCGACCAAGGCCAGCGCCTTTTGGGTGTTTTCTGCGATCTTGCTCGAGCGAATGCCCATGGCGTGCTGCACAAGCGATAAATTTTCTCCGATGGTCTTCTTTCGGATCAATCCCGCCTCTTGCCAAACCTGTCCAATGCTGCGGCGATACGCCGGACGTCTCCAACTTTTCAGTTTGGTGATATCCACATCGTTGACTCGAATCTGTCCGCGATCGGGTAGGATTTGATTGGCGATCAAACGCAAAAGCGTTGTTTTACCAGCGCCACTACTGCCAATAATAAAGACAAATTCACCTTGCTTAATCTCCAGGGAGAGATCATCAATGGCCGCAAAGCGCCTTTTTTCATTGGTATAGTATTTTGTTACATGTTGTAGCTCAATTTGAGGCACACTATTCCTCCTACTCCAATCTATATAAATACCGCTAAATCATTGGACAAACCCTAGATGGTTTGCTATGATGAATACAGAAAACCACGTGAGGTGTCGTATTTTGAAAAAGAAGAAAACGAAATGGAAAAGCCGACTTCGGATTTTTCTTTTATGCGTCCTCTTCATCGGCGGCGCAGAGCTTTGCGCTTGCTATTGGCTGGACCCCGCCATCTTTGATAAGATTACCACACCCGTCCTCCAAGCCGCCTCGTCGGTCTTGAATTCCAGTGTGCAATTCTTTCCGAAAACCAAAACCAAGCGGGCGCAGCGCATCGAAACCTTCAGTAAAAAAAAAAAACAAAAAAAACAAGAAGAGATCGAATCGCAAAAGGCCGGTACTCCTATTTTACAAGGAGATGGCATTCCAATTCAAGACCCTACCATCACGGAATTGGTTGTCCGCGATGGCCAGGAAATCCTGACCGGCGGTTCGCTGCCGATTGCATACTTTGCACAGAGCGATCCGGCCTGGAAAGACCAGCCGTATGGCACAGACAACATCGGGGATTATGGCTGCGGCCCCACCGCAATGGCGATGGCAGTTAAGAGCACGGTTGGTGCGGATACCAATCCGGCCAGCATGGCGCAATGGTGCAGCCAATATGGATATTGGGCACCCGGAAGCGGCTCCTATCACACAATTGTGCAAGGGGTTGCTGCTGGGTATGGAATCACCTGCAGTTCGCCCAAAGAACTGAGTGCCGATGAACTGCGCACCCGGCTCTCCGGCGGTTCGATTGCCGTCGCCCTCATGAAAGCCGGACATTTTACCAACTCCGGACATTTCATTTTATTGCGCGGTACGACCCTAGACGGAAACATCCTGGTTGCGGACCCGAACAGCCGGGAACGCAGCTTGCAGGAATGGGATCCGCAGCTTATCATTGACGAGCTCAGTAACAGCCGAACCGCAGGTGCACCGCTTTGGTTTTTATCCAGCCAAAGCGGTGCATAACTGCGGTCAACCTTTTTTCGCGCCCAGCGCCTTATAAATCCGCTGATCCAGCGGGACAAGGCGTCCGATGATTCGCTTATTTTGTTCCAATTGGTTGGTGAGCAGCCGTTCCGCATCGCTGTGCGGCACATCACCTTCCAACAAAGATTCCCATCGTTTTTTTTGTTCCGGCGGATTGCTTTCGCAAATCCGCTGGATATTTTTTTCGTATTCTTGCGCCAAGAGGATGGGCTCCTGTCGCATTGCTAACAGCATGGTAAAAGAAGTCTGGTCGTTTCGATCCAAAGCCTCCCCCATCTGTGTGGTTAAATCATAGATTTCTGATAGAACCGTATACCGTTTGCGCAGTTGAACCAACAGTTCCATCCATTCTCCGGTCATATGCCACCCGCTTTCTGGGCTTGACGAAATGTATCCCGTAAATCAGTCAAACGTGTTTTGACCTCCGCAAGGACTTTGGCATTGCGGCCTGCCTGCACGCGGCTGAGTTCATAGGAAAAATAATCGTAAAGCCGATGTAAGTCATGGCTGATCGGATATTTCATATCAAGGGTATCGTCCAGATAACGCAGAATCTCGCGGCACCGAATAACCGATTCGTCAAGCAACTTATAATCCTGCTTTTCCAACGCCAGTTCTGCACGAAGCAACCGCTTTACCAACTCATCGTACAAAAGAAGCAGCAACTCCCCTCGCGTCATCGTGTTGATCGACTGCGCTTTGTATGCTTGATAACCTTGCATATCCATATTTTGGATTTCCTTTCTGTTATCCCTAATTCAGAACTTAATAACTACTTCCGCCTAAGCTTGACAGATAGGAACTCTGCGAATTCATCTGGGCGATCAAGGTTTCCAGCTGTGTAAACTTGGAAGTGTAATAGTCAATCTTGTCGTTGAGCTTTTCGGTCAGACTATCGATCACATCATCGATATCATCAATCTGCGTCTGCATGGTATTTTGCAGCAATGCCAGCGGCGAATACTGCGAACCTGCTTTTTCAATTAAGATGCCCTTGGTTGCGCCCGTGGTCGCTGCATACTTATCGAGCTGTACTTTAAGTACGGCCATAACGCCGCTTTCGGCACTGTTGACCGAAGAGGTTTTATTACCGCTGCTGTCCGTTGTGGTATTATACGACAGCGGGTCCGAGAATACGCTGGATACCTTTTCCGGATTGCTTTCGAGCATCGCACGCAGCTTGCTTTCGTCGAGTGAAATCTTGCCCTTATCCGAGTAACTGCTGGATACATCAATACCAATCTCGCTGAATTTGGAATCCGAGAAAACAAAACGCAAGCTATTTGCCAAGTTGCCCAAATCCCGATCGTTGAACAGGATGCCTTCCTTTGCTTTGGCTTCATATTCTTCGATCTGCTTGTCGCTCATATCCGCCTTTTGATCGTCGGTCAGCGGCAGATATTCTTTCTTATGATCGGGCTGAGTGCTGTATTGGTCGTTGATTTCTGCAAGAACCTTGTTGTAATCCTCGACAAAGCTCTTGATCGCATCCACGATCTTATCGGTATCCACCTTGGAATTGAAGGAGACGCGTTCGCCGGTTTCGGCTGTGAATGTGCCGTTAGCGGTTACATTGAAGCCATCGATGTTAAACGTGTTGGTTGCGCTTGTCAACGTGGTTTTAACGCCGTTGATATAGGCTGTCATCTGCGCGTCCTGACCCTGAATAACACTGACGCCGCTCGCTGTATCATTATAGGTGCCATCGGTACCCGCCACGAACCCAATGTCTTGTCCATTGACCTTAATAGCACTGATTTTTCCACCTGCGTCGTATGTAACCGAACCAAACATCTTTGCCGCGATATTATTCGCGCCGTCGCTTGTGGTTTCCCCAATCGCAATGCGGCCACCTTCGCCGCCATGCGTCGAAGAGAATACAAACTGGTCGGCAGTTGCCGAATAGGTTACCTTAACGCCCGCCTTGGTATTATCGTTGATGTCGTTCATAATGGTTTCCAGGGTGGTATCGGCCGTATATTCACCGATTTTCACCCCGTTGATTTCAAACGCATACAACGCCTTACCGTTTTCATCCACTTTGGCCTTGTTGTTTTCATCGCGGATGGCACGCATGCCGCCGCCCAAGCCGACGATAGTTCCGCCGTCCTGCGGGACATCCACCGTACCATACAGATCGCCCAGCGTTTTGCTTGTGTTGACACGGTTGGAGGCGCCACGGTCAATACCCAAAATGCCGCCTTTACCGATGACATTCAAAGTACCCGAATCAATCGACAGGGTATCACTTTCTTTCGATACCGAGAAGGTCGGCTGGAAGGTTCCGTTTTTGCCGGCATTTTCCACGGTAACGCGCCCGTAGCCGAACGCCTGATCAAACTGGGTCTGCAAATACTTGGTCATCTCACTCGCAGCGGCTGCACTGTCCGTTGTTCCAAAGATGGCTTTGTATTCATCCGAACCCTTTTCCGGCATTTTGATGGTTGCGGTTGTACCGTTATAGGTTACGTTCATCGACGAGCCCGCCAAAACATCGCTGACATTTTTGGATGTGGTCAGATCGTCTGCGGTAACGGGTGCTCTGGATGCCAGTACGCCAGCACCGTTTAGTTTATCACCCGCCGACAGATGCAGGGCATTGAGCACCGAGGTCGAAGAATAACTCAATACCTCCAACGTGTTGCTTTCTTTTGCACCATCGACAAATGTAAACGCAATGGTCTGCTCACCCGTCGGCTTCCCATCCGGACCCATGGAATCTACCACCTGTGCTTTGACCTTCGAGTCCATGGTAATCGAATCATCATTTAAGGTAATGGATGCATTGCCGAGTTGCTTGTTGATCTCATCTACGACATCGTCCAAATCCTTATATTCGCGGTTGCTGTCAAATGAAATCGAGAATGTTTTGTTGCCATACTGGAAGGAAAGCTGCTGGCCTGCTAAATTGCTGACATCCGCTTTCCCGGTCAGGGAAACGCCCTTTCCGGCGGAGATAGTAGTCGGGTCGATGCCGGTCTGCCCGGTTAAACCATGGAATGTAATGGTTTCGTTACGCGAGAGCCGGTCGACGCTGCCGATCTCGATATCACTGTTGGTGCTGCCGGAAGCCGAGATCATATCGGCATACTTGCCCAGGGACGTGATAATGCTGGGCTGGAAGAACGACGAGCTCATCAGGTTGGTCGTGGAGGTATACGACGTATACTTCTGCGAAATTTGGACAAGCTGGTCGCTGATGCTGCGATAAGCTTCCTGCTGCCAGAGCAGAATCTGCTGGTCCTGCTTTTGCGAATCAATTTTACTCTTAATGCCCGAAACCATGTTTTCGATCATGGACTCGGTATCCATGCCACTGGCTAAGCCGCTGATGACATTTCGGTTCCCGTAAATGCTGGAACTACTGCTGCTACTGCTTACACTGCTGACTGCCATATCAATCACTCCTCCTAGAAGCAAGGGCCATGTTTGATACAAAGGGAATTGTAT
>JAUMSA010000021.1 GCA_031293105.1 Butyricicoccus sp.
GTACTACATCGTTTCATACAGTATAAAACTTGTCCGGGAGTGGTGTCAACTAGGTTTTTCATATCTTATGGAAAACTTAAAAAATTTTTGGCTTTGTAAATCCTCGGAAACAGAATTGTAAAAGAATGTTTGAAAAAAGGATGCAATTCGGAAAATTTTTCTTGACAGACCGCCAATCGTCGGCTATTATCAAGAGCAACAAAAACGAACATTAGTTCGAGAAAGGAGGAGCTGTGACCAAACAGCAACGGCAGGAGGAGGAAATGCAGAGGCGTCTGTGGGAAAAAATGCCGGCGCTCATTGACCGGCTGATCGAACTGGCCGAGGACGGCGAAACCAAGCCCACGACCATTGTATCGGCCATCAAGGAAATCAAGGCCATGGCCGAGGAGATGCGCGAGCGGCTGCCCCAGCGGGTGGAACTGACCGTGAAGGTGGTGGAGGATGCGCACACGTAAAAAACGGTATGGGTTCGAGATCACCCGGCGGCAGGCCGACTTTATCCGGTCGCCGGCCGTGGAGACCCTGTTTGGCGGCGCAGCCGGCGGCGGCAAGAGTTATGCACAGCTTGTGGATGCGTTGGTGTTCGCCGTGCAGTATCCGGGCAGTCGGCAGCTCATCCTGCGGCGCACCATGCGCGAACTGGAGCGCTCGCTCATCGCCGTGAGTGAACAGCTTTATCCACAGGTTGTGGGTAAGTTTGTGCGCAGCGATGGGGTATGGAGGCTGGTGAATGGTTCGGTGATCGAATTCGGGCACTGCCAGTATGACGGCGACGTGACTCGGTATCAGTCGGCCGAGTATGATGTCATCCGGTTTGACGAACTGACCCATTTTTCCTTTTATCACTCTACCTATCTCATCAGCCGCGTGCGCGGCGCGAATGGATACCCCAAACAGGTCAAATCCACCACCAACCCGGGCGGCCCCGGGCATGACTGGGTGAAAAAACGCTTCATCGACGCCATGCCACCCGATACGGTGGCCGAGTTCGAGGGTGGCACCCGGGTGTTCCTGCCCGCCCGGGTGACCGACAACGTATTTTTGATGCAGCGCGACCCGCGCTATGTGAGGCGCCTGGAAAATCTGCCGCCCCGCGAACGCAAAGCCCTGCTCGAAGGCGACTGGGACTTGCAGGAGGGCCGGTACTTTTCCGAGTTTTCCCGGGAAATCCATGTGGTCGAGCCGTTTGCCGTGCCCGACGGGTGGAAACGCTGGCTGACGGTCGATTATGGCCTGGATATGTTCGCCGCCCTGTGGGTGGCCCAGGCCCCAGACGGCCACAGCTATGTGTACCGTGAGGTGTATGAGCCGGGGCTGATCTTATCCGAAGCCGCCGAACAGGTGCGGCGCGCCGAAGGACGGGAGGCCATCGATGTGCGGCTGGCCCCGCCCGACCTGTTCCACCGCAGGCAGGAAAGCGGCCGGTCGGCTGCCGAAATCTGGCAGGACAGCGGGCTGTATTTTGAGCCGTCCGGCAACGAGCGGGTGACCGGCTGGTATGCGGTCAAGGAACTGCTGCGGCCCATCCCGGATGGGGCGGGCGGCTTGACCGCCCGGCTGCAAATTTTTTCGACGTGCCGCAATTTGATCCGCACGCTGGGGGCCGTGCAGCACGATACGAAAAACCCCAACGATGTGGCCGGGCAGCCGCACGAACTGACCCACGCCCCGGACGCGCTGCGCGGTTATGCGGTCAGCGTATGGGAGCCCGGCGAGCCCGAGCCCGACCGAGCCGCCGGGGAAGTGCGGGAGTTTTTAGAGTTTCGCACCTAGAATGGGTGCACACAATGGGAGGAGGCAGGAACATGGAAACCATGGTATTGCAGACCCTTTGCGCGGGGGCGATGGCGCTGATCGGCGCCCTGATCGCGCGCGGCTGGCCGCATGGCCGGGAGGAGGACGCCCGCACGGCGGCACGCGAAGCGCCGCCGGATGCGGCCGAGGACGCGTTCGCCGACGATCTGGCCGCGCTGCTCGCGTACACGGGCGAAAAGGAGGACAAGGATGAAACCATTTGACCCATCCCCGAGCGCGGTGTGGCGCGCCTATGAGCGCGGGCAGGATTACAAGCGCAGCATCGGTTTATATGAACAGGTCAAAAAGAATGAGGACTTCGTGCAGGGCCGCCAATGGGAAGGACTGCGCGTCAACACCCTCGACCCGCTGATCTTTAATGTGCTGCGGCGCTGCGTCAACCTGTTTGTGGCCATGATGGTCAGCGACGACGTAGCCGTGAGCGCGGCGCCCTTTGCCCGCGACAAGGACAGCGACCGGACCGAGCGGGTGCTCGAGCAGGCCTTTGAAAGTGCGATGGAGCGCAGCAAGGTCAAAAACTTAAACCGCATGGTGCTGCGCAACGCCTGTGTGGACGGTGACGGCTGTTTGTACATCCATTTTGACCCGGACATCGAAACCGGGCAGTATGCCAAGGGCGACATCCGTGTGGAGTGCATCGACAACACCAACGTGTATTTTGGTAACACGGCGTCCGATGAAGTCGAGCGGCAGCCGTATATCATCTTGGCCATGCGCCGCGACGTCGATGAGGTCAAGACCGAAGCGCTCAAAAACCGCCGGCCGAGTGCGGATATCAACGCCATCCGTCCGGATGGGGAGGGCGAAAATATGACGCCCCACGAAAAAGACCGCCGTGTGACCGTGCTGCTGCGCATGCGCAAGGTGCCGGGCGGCGTGGCCTTTCAGAAAACCACCCGGCACGCGACCGTGATGTGCGAGAAGGTGCTGCCTTATACCCGCTATCCGCTTGCGTTTCTCAGTTGGGACCGGCGCAAGAATTGCTGCCACGGCGTGTCGCCCGTGACCGAGGCCATCCCCAATCAAATCGCCATCAACAAACTGTACTCCATGTATGTGCAGTGCATCAAACAGGTGGCGTTCCCCAAGATTATTTACGACATGACCCGTTTCCCCAACGGGTACTCGAGCGAGATCGGCAAGGCCATCGGCATGCGCGGCAACCCCAACCAGGCCGTGCTGACCGCCTTCAAGGCCCCCGATATCTCCAGCCAGGTGCTGAATGTGCTAAAGCAGATGATGACCGACACCATGGAGCTCATGGGTGCGTCGGACGCTATGCTTGGTAACGTCACGCCGACCAATACCTCGGCCATCGTGGCCGTGCAGCAGGCCACGGCTGCGCCGCTCGAACTGGTCAAGCTGGAGTTTTACCGCTTTATTGAGGACTGGGCCCGTTCGTTTTTGGATTTGATGGGCGCGCACTACGGCGTGCGCCGCTATACCGTGACCGACGAAGAGGGCAACGAGCAGCAGGTGGAGTTTGACTTTAACCAGCTGCGCGGCGGGGAGATGAAACTCAAGGTCGAAGTGGGTGAGGCGAGCTACTGGTCGGAGACCGTGCAGACGGTGACCAACGACCGGCTGGTCGAAACCGGTCTGATCGCCGACCCGCTGCTTTATTTGCAGAATGTGCCCGACCAGCACATGAAGGGCAAACGCGGCCTGATGCGTGCGCTCAAAAAACGACAGGAGGAGGAAAAGCAGAATGAACAAAACCGACAAGCAGACCAATCCGTTTAAGGAGGGGGAAGCGGCGCCTCTGGCAAGTGGCGATACGGTGACGCTAACCGTGGACGGGCAGCAAATCACGCTGACCATGGATCAGCTCATTCAGGCAGCCGTGAGCGGGCTTTCCCGCCGGGGCGAGATGATTCGCATGGCTGGGGCATCCGGCCAGGTGCCCAACGGCCAGGTGTATGCCAACTTCATTGCCGCCTATCCGGATGTGCAGCCGGGCGATATCCCGCAGGAGGTCTGGCAGGACGCCCAGACCGAAGGCAGTCTGGTATCGGCTTACCGCAAGTATGAGATCGCGCTTTTAAAAGCGCAGCTCCAGGCGCTCGAACAGAACGCCCGCAACCGTCAGCAGGCCGTCGGCTCGGCCGCCGGGGACGGCCAGCCCGCGCAGATGGACCCCGTGATCGCCGCGCTGCGCGGAGAAATGTAAGAGAATAGGGAGGAAAGCATATGGCAATCAATTTAGCAACCGGGTATTCCGACGAGATCGCATCCGCATTCAGCCGCGACTCGTTCATCAAGGGCAAGACCGCAACCACCTTTGACCTGACGGGCGTGAAGACCCTCAAGGTGTATACGCCCGTGACCGTGGACGAGGTCGATTATGTGCGTGAAGGCTCCAGCCGTTACGGCGCGCCGATTGAAATGCAGGACACCGTGCAGGAACTGACCATGACCCAGGATAAGGCGTTTACGCTGACCATCGACAAGGGCAACAATCTGGACCAGAACCTGGTCAAGCGTGCGGCCGACATGCTGCGCTTGCAGCTGAAAGAAAAGTCGGCGCCTGCGGCCGATAAGTATGCGCTGCGCCGTTTTGCCAGCATGGCCGGCACCATCGCCCAGAGCGATAAGCCGACCAAGAGCGATATCATTTCGCTCATCGGTGAGGGTATGCAGGCGCTCGACGACGGTCTGGTGCCGCCCGACGGACGTTACCTCTATATTTCCTCGGAAATGCACAAGTTCATCTGCCTGTCCGATGAGTTCACGGCCATTGACCCGCTGGGCGCCAAATCGGTGGCCAAGGGCATCTGCGGCGAGGTGCTGGGCATGGAGGTCGTGCGTGTACCCGAAAGCTACATGCCCGAAAACTGCTGGTTCCTCATCACTCACAAGGACGCCGTGCTCATGCCGTACAAGATCGCGGATGCCAAGGTGCACGAGGACCCGGTCGGCGTATCGGGCGCCCTGATTGAAGGCCGTCATTATTACGATGCCTTTGTGCTGGGCGCTAAGTGCGCGGGCGTCTATGCCTGCGTCAAGACCGGCACCGTGACCGCCGACCCGGTCAATGCGGACGGCACGCTGACCTGCACGGACAGCGGCGCGGTTATCCGCTACACGCTGGACGGCTCCGACCCGCGGTATTCGGATTCTGCCAAGGAATATGTGGGCAAGGTGACCGTGCAGGAGGGCGAAACGCTGCGCGCCTATGCGGTAGCAGACGGCAAATATCCGTCCAAGGTGGTATAACGCCAGGACCGGTGCGGGCCAAAGCCCGCACCGGCCATTCCCAGACAAAGGAGGACCGACGATGACCGGAAAAGAATGCTTTTTGGCAGCCATGAACCTGCTTAGTGAACAGGAAGAAGGGGCGGCGTATTACGAAACCTTTGCGCTCGGGGCGCTCAACCAGCTGTTGGCCAACTGCCTGCGCGAAATCAACGCTCTGCGGCAGGCAGAGGGGCAGGAATCCCTGCGCGTCGCCCCCCGGCTGGACGCCCTGACCGACGAGATCGACGCCGGGGAAGCTATGGTGCGCGAATGCTTCCCCTATGGGCTGGCCGCGCTGCTTATCTGCGACGAGGACCACGAAAAATTCAACTGGCTGGGTGCGGAATTTGCCGCAAGGCTGGACATGCACTGTCCGGCCGCCCAATTTGCCATTAAGGAGCTGTATTGATGCAGGCCTATCAGTTTCCAAATTATGCGGCCGAAAACGAAGTGGTGGCCGAACGCTTCGGCGGCGTGGATTTTTCGGTGCATTCGACCAAGGCCGATTTGGCCCATTCGCCCGACGCCTGCAACATGATCGCCGAAGAAACCGATTTTTTGAGCAAGCGCACCGGATACAAACGCATGGCCGAAACCGAAGGGGTCATCTATGGGCTGTTTGCCCTGCCGAGCGGGATGGGGGCGGTGGTGCATGCGGGCACCAAACTGCTGCACATGGATGGCGAATGGGCGCTGACCGAACTGTGCACCGACATGAACGAAGCCTACTCCCAAGGGTTCTTTATGAATGGCGCCCTCTATCTGCTCGATGGTAAGACCTACCGCAAGGTCTTTCAGAAAGAGGACAAGTGGACGACCGCACCGGTGGCCGACGAGGCCTTTGTGCCCACCACGACCATTGCCGCCGAGCCGACCGGCGGCGGCACCAGTCTGGAAGCGGTCAATCTTCTGACTCCCAAGCGCATCAACACCTTTGTCGGCAACGGGTCGGCCACCCAGTTCTATTTGGATGCGCAGGATATCGACAATACCGAAGTCACCGCGACCGTGAGCGGGAGCGAGGTCACGGTTTCGTCGGTCAACCGCACGACCGGCGTGGTGACGCTCTCATCGCCTCCGGCGAACGCCAACGGGGTGGCCAATGTGACCATCACGTTCAGCAAGACCGTGAAGGGCAATGCGGATAAAATCAACAAATGCCGGTTTGCCGGACTGTATGGCGGCAAAAACGATACCCGCGTGTTTTTGTCCGGCAATCCGGACGAGCCCAACTGCGACTGGCAAAGCGGCCTGTATGACCCGGCTTATTTTCCCGACACCGGGTATACCAAAATCGGTTCAGATGCCTCGGCCATTGTCGGCTATGTGCGGCAATACGAAAGTCAGCTGGTCATCAAGGAGGGCGGGAGCCAGGAGGCGACCCAATACCTGCGCACCTTTTTGCTCGACGATAACGGGACGGCTGCCTATCCCTTACAGCAGGGCGCCCAAGGCGCTGGTGGTCTGGCGCCGCGCAGCTTTGCCAGCTTGGGCGATACGCCGCTGTTTTTATCGTCCGACGGGGTGATGGGCGTATTTGGCACCGCCGTAACCGCCCAGCGCGCCATCCGGCGTATGTCCCGCGCGGTCGACCCTCGCTTGACGGGCGAAAACGGGCTGGCCGATGCGTGCGCCGTGGTGTGGAAGGACAAATATTATCTGGCCGTGGACGGCAAGTGCTATGTGGCCGACGGCCGGGTGTCGCGGTCGGATGGTTCGCCCGAATGGTATTACTGGGATTCTTTCCCGGCGGTCTGCTTTATGGTGCTCGACGGGCGTCTGTGGTTCGGCACCACCGACGGCCGCATCTGCCGGGTGTGCGACAAAGACGAGCGGGATGCCTATCTGGACGACGGTCAGGCGATCGACGCCTGGTGGTGTACGCCAGACCTGCCGCTCGGCACCTGGGGGAGGCAGAAAAACGTGCGCGAAGTGATGGCCACGCTCATGGCCTACACGCGCTCGGGCGTGCGGGTGACCTATGAAACCGGGGAAGGTGAGATTTTGGCGCTTGACCGCAACCTCGACCTGTTTTCGTTTGAAACGCTCGACTTTTCCCGCTTCACCTTCCGCTGCCAGCCCGGCGCGGTCAACATGCGGGTGCGGCGCAAACTGCACCGGGCACGGTTGGTAAGGGTGCGCATCCGCAACAACCGGGCAGGCGAGCCCTTCGGCCTGCTCGCGCTCGGCATCCGCTATACGCTGGGCGCACGCGGGCTATCATAACGAAAGAGAGGATGGAGAAAGATGCTTTCAGGAATGATCAGCAGCGCCATCAGCGCTGCCGTGAGCGCGGCGGGTGCCGTGAGCAAAAAGCCGAGCAGTTCGAGCAGCTCGGGCAGTTCTTCCAGCAGTAGCAGCAAGGGCAGCAGTTCGGTATCCTTTGACCCCAATTTCGACTACGCCGAAGCCATTGCCAACACCACCGATGCCGCCGAACGCGCTCGCCTGCTTCAGGAGCGGCAGGCCAAGATCGATGCCATGGGGCTGGAAGGCAAGGTCGGCAGCAATGAAGCGGTCTCGGTGTGGACCCAGAATTACCGGCCGTACTGGGTGTCCAGCGGGGAAGAGGACCCCAGCGATTTGAATGTGACCGGGCTGTATGATGCAGCAGCCAAAGCGCGCTTGCAGGCATTTGAAACCGCGCGGCAGGCCATTGGCCAGCGGCTGCAAAGCCAATATGACGACATCGAACAGAGTTACCGGCAGGGCATGACCCAGGCCGATGTCAACGCCCGTCGGTCGGCGCTCGGCAATGAAGAAAAGCTGGCCGCGCTGGGGCTGAGTATGGGCAGCGCCTATGGCGCACCGACGTCCGGCTATACCGAGACCAGCCGAGTGGCGATGGACAACGCCTACCGCAGCGACCTAAACGGTCTGGCCGCCGCGCGGCTGAGTGCACGGTCGGCTGCAGCCCAGTCGGCCGCCGAGCAGGAGACCAGTTTACTGACCGGATACTATAATAATGAGGCTTCGGCCGCCTTGCAGCAGGCCCAGGCTGCGCTCAGCCAATACAATGCCGACCGCGATTATTCGATCTCGCTGGCTGGTTTGACCGGATTCCTAAACGGTGTGCCCACAATGGCCTATCAGCAGATGCAGTCCGATTGGGCACTGAACCAGAGCCAGATGCAGGTTGACGCTCAGCAGACTGCATATGAACAAGCGGTGGAACGCTGGAAAACCTACGGCTATGTGCTGCCCGCAGATGCCGCGCTGCTGGGTGTGGCCGCCGGGACGCCAACTTCTGACCAGAGTTACCGCACCGCACAGCTCAAGCT
>JAUMSA010000041.1 GCA_031293105.1 Butyricicoccus sp.
TGGTATACGCCGGTTTTGGAACAATTTTTAGGTGGAGAAATCCCCGGCGAGCTGGAAAGCCTGCTGTTTTGTGTGCAGACCGGCATCGGCGTCGGGATTATCGCGTTTTTCCTGGGCCGCTGGGTGGAACGCAAAAAACACGACCAGGACAACGATCACAAAGATCAATGATACGGCAAGCAGAGCGGTCCCTCCTCGCTCTGCTTTTTTGTTCGGATAGGAGCGAAAAAACATGGAGTTGGCTTATAAGAACGGCAAACAACTGCGCCGAGGATACACAACCGGTTCGTGTGCTGCCGCGGCCGCTCAGGCCGCCGCGATGATGCTGCTGACCGGGGAAGCGCCGGCGCGGGTGCTGCTGCATACCCCGAGCGGGACCGAGTTACACCTAACCCCTGAGCAAGTGCATTGGGAAGGGCCGAGTGCGGTGTGTGCGATCCGGAAGGATAGCGGTGATGACCCGGATGTGACCAACGGCATCCGTATTTTTGCCGCCGTGACCCAAGAAGGGGACGGCATCTCGATTGAAGGCGGCAAGGGAGTCGGCCGCGTGACGCGGCCGGGGCTGGCCTGTCCAGTGGGGGAGGCGGCGATTAATCCCGGGCCGCGGGAGCAAATCACCGCAGCCGTTCGCCAGGCGGCATTGGGCTGCGGTTATCGCGGCGGGCTGCGGATTGTCATTTCCGCCGAAAACGGGGAAGAGATCGCCAAGCAGACCTATAACAGCCATTTGGGCGTGCAGGGTGGTATTTCTATTCTGGGAACCAGCGGCATTGTGGAACCGATGAGTGAACAGGCATTGATGGATACCACCCATTTGGAACTTGATAGCGTGTTTACCACCGGCCAGCGTATTGCGTTTTTGTGTCCCGGCAATTACGGCGCCGATTTTGCGCGCGACCATCTGGGACTGGATTTGGAACGGGCGGTCAAGTGCTCCAACTTCATTGGGGATGCGCTTGATTATGCGGTGTTCAAGGGATTTCCCGACATTCTGCTGGTCGGTCACGCTGGGAAGTTGGTCAAACTGGCGGCCGGCGTGATGAACACCCATTCGTCGGTGGCCGACGGACGACAGGAGGTCTTCACCGCGCATGCGGCCTTGTGCGGCGCGCCGGTCGATACGCTTGAGGCGCTGATGGATTCGGTCACCGTGGATGCCTGTATCGACTTACTGGATGCGGTCGGCCTGCGCGAAGCCGTGCTGACCCGTATCGGGCAGGCAATCGAAACACGGCTGGCTGCCCGGCTGCGCGGCCGCGCCCGGATCGAATATCTGATGTTTACCAATCAATACGGTGTGCTGGCCCAGTCGGCTGGCGCGGCCGCACTATGTCAAAGATTACAGGAGTATACATGAAACAGGGAATTTTATACGGCGTCGGCGTTGGGCCGGGTGACCCGGAACTGATGACGCGCAAGGCGGTTCGCATTTTGGAAACCTGCGATGTAATCGCAGCGCCTCAGTCGGAGGGCAACGACAAGACCGCCATGGCCATTGCGGCCGAATTTGTACAGGGCAAACCGGTGGTCTATTTCGATATGCCCATGACGCGGGACAAGGCAAAAATGCAGCAGAGCCACGACCATGCGGCAGACGAGATTTGCCGCTTGCTGGACGAAGGCAAGATGGTGGCTTTCCTAACGCTGGGTGACCCGACCATCTATTCAACCTATTGGTATGTCCACAAGCGGGTGCTCGCGCGTGGGTATGATGCGCAGTTGGTGCCCGGCGTGCCGTCCTTTTGCGCGGCGGCGGCTGCGGTAGGTACGGCCTTGGTCGAGGGCAGCGAAATGCTGCACATTGTGCCCGCTTCCCACCAAAGCACCGATGAAGGACTGACCCTGCCGGGCACCAAAGTGCTGATGAAAGCTGGCCGGTCGATTTTGGATGTGCGGGAAAAGCTGCGTGCAGACGGCAAGCTGCAACAGGCTGCCCTGGTCGAGCGCGCCACCATGGAGGGCGAGCGGGTCGTGCGCGACTTGGACGAGCTGACCGACCCGACCGGGTATTTTTCCATCATCATCGTCAAGGAGGGGCAGGCATGATTTATTTTGTAGGCGCCGGTTCGGGCGCACCCGATCTCATCACGGTTCGCGGCGCCAAGCTGCTCGAACAGGCGGATGTGATCATTTATGCTGGTTCTCTGGTCAATCCGGCCTTGCTGGAATACAAAAAAGAGGACTGCGCGGTCTACAACAGCGCGACCATGACGCTAGAAGAGGTCATGGAGGTCATGATTCCAGCGGCTCGCGCCGAGAAGCTGGTTGTGCGGTTGCACACCGGCGACCCCTGTGTCTATGGCGCGCACCGCGAACAGATGGACGTGCTTGACCGTGAAGAACTGGATTATGAAGTCGTGCCTGGGGTTTCTTCCTTCTGCGGCGCGGCGGCGGCGCTCAAAGCCGAATACACCCTGCCGGACGTTTCACAGACGGTTATCCTGACCCGTATGGAAGGGCGCACCCCCGTGCCGCCCAAGGAAAAGATCGAACTGCTGGCCGCCCACGGCGCGACCATGGTCATTTTCCTGTCCGCCGGGCAGTTGGAAAAGCTATCGGAAAAACTCATCGAAGGCGGCTATACCGCCGAAACCCCGGCGGCCATCGTATATAAAGCCACCTGGCCGGAAGAAAAGGTCGTGCGCACGACGGTCGGCGGCCTGGCGCAGGCCGCCCGTGCGGAGGGCATCACCAAGACCGCCCTCATCACGGTCGGCGGCTTTCTGGGCGACGTGTATGAGCGCTCCAAGCTGTATGACCCGACCTTTACGACCGAATTTCGAGAGGCCTCCCGATGATTTGGGGCAAGGTGGTGTCGTTTACCGACCGGGGCGCTACCGTGGGGCAGCGCATCGCGGCGCTGCTGCCGGATGACAAGATCGAGTGCTATGCCCGCGGGGTGGACGTGTCGCTCAAGGGTACCAAACTGACCCGTATGGTGCAGCAAGCGATGGTCGATTGCAGCCTGCTGATTTTCGTGGGCGCGACCGGCATCGCGGTGCGTTCGATCGCACCGTATTTGCAGGGCAAAGCCTATGACCCGGCCGTACTGGTCGTGGATGAAAATGCGCGGTTTGTGATTTCGCTGGTATCCGGCCACTTAGGTGGCGCGAACGCCCTGGCCGAGCGGCTGGCGGATGGACTGGGCGCACAGGCGGTCGTTACCACGGCGACCGATGGCCGTGGCATCTTCGCGGTCGATACCTGGGCGCGGAAGCACGGCTGTGCAGTGCTCGACACGAAGAACATTCAGTATGTTTCGGCGGCGCTGTTGCGGGGTGACACGGTCGGCTGCAAGACCGCCTTTGTTGTGCGGGGTGCGGCGCCACGGTACATTGGGCTGAATCGCGACGGACTGGAGAGCGGCTTTACAGTCGATTTCAGTGGGGCGGAAAGCCCGTTTGCACATACGCTGCATCTGGTGCCCCGCATCGTGCATATTGGCATCGGCTGCCGGCGCGGCACACCGACGGAAGCAATTGAAGCTGCTGTGCAGCAGGCGCTTGGCAAAGCTAAGGTACACCCAGCGGCGCTGTGCGCCGTGGCGTCCATTGACCAGAAGAAAAACGAGGCCGGACTGCTCGAATTTTGCCGGATGCATAGTCTGCCATTTGCGACCTACCCGGCTGAGGTGCTTCAAAAGGTTGAGGGTTCATTTACGGCGTCCACCTTTGTGCAAAAGACCGTGGGGGTAGACAATGTCTGCGAACGGGCAGCCGTGCAAAGCGCAGGTGGCGGCGCACTTTTGTGTGCGAAGACCGCACAAAACGGCGTAACCGTGGCGCTGGCCGCCGAAAATTGGGGGATAGAGTTTTGAACATACAAATGATCGGCATCGATTTCCAGGGCGCGGACATCGCGCAACGGGAACCGCTGTCGTTTACCAAAAATCAGGTGCTTGGGCTGCTGCCCAAACTGAAAGACGGCGAACATGTCCTGGCCTGCGCGCTGCTGGCCACCTGCAATCGCACCGAATTGTACCTGCATACCGCGCAGGAGATCGATGCGTTAGCCCTACTCGCCCGGGCGGCGGGCTTTCGGGCGGAAACCTACCGTCCCCTCGCCGTAATGCGCAAGGGGCCAGAGGCGGCGCGGCACATCATGGAAGTTGCCGCTGGGCTGCAATCGCAGATTTTCGGGGACGACCAGATCGTCACTCAGG
>JAUMSA010000057.1 GCA_031293105.1 Butyricicoccus sp.
ATGTATCCGGTTCGAAATCATACGCCGCAAATCGCCTGCCAGACCGCCTGCGCCTGGGCTTGTAAGTCCTCCGGGCTGCCGTCGTTTTGAATGACGAACCGGCAGCGCGCCCGGTAAAAATCCGCGTCCGGCTGGCTGTCGATGCGGGCGCAGGCCGCTTCGCGTGTTAAGCCGTCCCGGGCCATGATGCGGGCAATCCGTGTTTCACGTGAAGCAATCACCCCAATCACCGCGTCGCACAGCGTGTCCGCGCCGGTCTGAAACAGCGTGGGCGCATCGTAGAGGACGACCGGTTTGCCCTGGGCTTGCAGCTCGGCAAACCGCTGCTCGGACGCCGCCCGGATATAGGGAAAGGTCAGGGCGTTTAGCTGCCGCAGCTTATCCGGGTCGGCAAACACGATGGACGCCAGCTTGGGGCGGTCTAAACCGCCGTCCGGCGTCAGAATGGGGCCAAATGCGTCCGCCAAGCTGTCCAGCATGGGGCGGCAGGTGTCGCACAGCGTGCGGTAGACCGCATCCGCATCGACCGTGCCCGCGCCGAGCGCCACAAAGCTCTGCGATACCAGCGTTTTGCCCGCGCCCGAGCCGCCGGTCAGTCCGATGATCTTCATAGCCCTCTCCCCTTACACGACGTTGATGACATGGAAGCCCGCCGCCTTTTTCAGCCGGTTGGCCACCGCCAACCCCAGGCCCTTATCGTCCGGGCACTGGGCCCAGATCTCGCGCACATCGGTATCGTCAAACGCACGCAGCGCATCAAAGATGCGGCGTGCCTGGGTCTGCACATCGTCTGAAGAGCCGATCACCCGCCGCTCGTGCATTTCAAACTGAAAGGCGCACTCGGAAAAACAGATGACGCCCGCATCCAGTCCGGCGTGTCGCGTGATATACGCCGCCGTGCGTTCGGGGTCGCCGCAAACGACGGTCACCGGCGCTTTGGGCGCATAGTGGCGGTATTTCATGCCCGGCGCGGACACGCGCACATCGTCGCCGATCTTTTCGCGCAGCGCGCGGTCGACTTCGACCTCGCCCAGCACCTCGCGAAGCTGTTCGAGTGAAACGCCGCCCGGCCGCAGCAAGCGGGGCTTGTCCCCGGCCAGGGACACGACGGTCGACTCCACGCCCACGGCGCACGGCCCGCCTTCCAAAATGGCCGGAATCTTGCCGCCCAGGTCTTCCATCACATGGCTGGACGTGGTGGTCGATGGCCGGCCTGAGGTATTGGCCGACGGTGCAGCGAGCGGCACCCCGGCTTCGCGGATAAGCTCCTGCGCCACCGGATGGCTGGGCAGGCGGATGCCGACCGTATCCAGCCCGGCGGAAACCTCGTCCGGGATGCAATCGGCCTTGGGCAAAATCATGGTCAGCGGGCCCGGCCAAAAGCGAGATGCCAATTTCTCCGCGCTTTCGGGCACCGTCCGCGCCAAATCATACATCTGTTTCTGGTCGGCGATGTGGACGATGAGCGGATTGTCCTGCGGGCGGCCTTTGGCCGCAAAGATCTTGGCCACCGCTTTGCCATCGAGCGCATTGGCCGCCAGGCCATACACCGTTTCGGTCGGCATCCCGACCACTTCACCCGCGCGCAACAATTCCGCCGCCTCAGTATAGGCCGTCCGGTCCTTGACCGGATCGAGCAATCGTGTAATCAATAGTATCTTTCCTCCTTGCCGGACCGTATTCTCCTTCTTTATTATACCGCCCCGCGGGGCGCGCGTCAAAAGTTTCGCCCAAATACAGCTTTACCTGCCTGCTGAATCGGGCTATAATAAAAAAGAATGAATTGTTTGCGAAAGGAGGGCGTGCGCATGCTGCGAAAAAAGAAGCGGGAACGGCTGTTGTCGACCGATACCTTGGACGAATTTTGCCAGGATGCAGGCCATTATCTGCGGCGCGGGCATACGCTGAGCGAATGCTTTGCCGCCATGGCGGCGCGCGCCACCGGCGCCAGCGAAGAACGGCTGTATTTGGAGCTTCGCACCGGCGTGCGTACCGGCGCGCTGGCAGCTGCCATGCGCAAAACCGGCGCCTTCCCCGAATATATGGTCGACCTCATCGACCTGGGCGAACAGGACGGCTGCCTGGAGGAGACCTTCGCCAGCTTGTCGTCCTATTTTGAACGCGAACGGGCGGCCAACGAGAGCCTGCGCGGCCGCGCGGCCTATCCGGCCGTCATGGCGGCGCTGTCGACCGCCATCTTAATTATTACGGCCGGGTTCGTCCTGCCCCTGTTTGCCGACCAGTTTTCCGCCTTAGGGCTGTCCTTCTCCCCCTTTGCCCGCTGGGCTATGCGGGCCGGCCGCTGGCTGGCCGGTATCGCCGGGGTGCTGCTGACCGGGGCGGTCTTTGCCGGGGTGCTGCTCTGGCTGCTGCTGCAAAACCGCAGCATGCACTTTTTCCGCAAGACCCTGCTGGCCCGCAAGCTGGCCGCCGCCCAGTTTACCGCGGCGTTAGCCTTATTTTGCCGCTGCGGCAAGGACGACCGTGACGCCGTCCGGCTGGCCGCCTTTCTGACCAAGCATCCGGAGATCGATCAGGCGGCCGCACAGATGCAGGACCGTCTGGCCGCGGACGACTCCCTCCCCCAGGCGCTGGCTCAAAGCGGTCTGGTTTCGGGTGCAGCGCTCAGCCGCCTGCGTTCGGCCGGACGCCCGGCCTTCATCCTGGATGAAGCCGCGGCCCGGCTGGCGGTCGATACCGCGACCCGTATGGACCGTCTGCTCGTGCGGCTGGAACCCATCATCGTGCTGGCGCTGAGCGTATCGGCGGGCGCGATCTTGTTGTCGGTCATGCTGCCGCTGCTCGGCGGTCTGGCCTCTATGGCGTGAGGTGGAACTATGAAAAGCATCCTCAAAAGCCTGGTCACGGCGCTTTTGATCGTGGCCATTTTCTTTTTTGGCGTCCAATACATCGACGACTGGATGGCGCAGGAAAGCCGCCAAGCGCTCGAGCAGGAACTTGAGCAGGCGGCCGAGCACTGTTATGCGGTCGAAGGCCGCTATCCGCCCGACCTGGATTATCTGGAAGAACATTATGGCATTCGCACCGACCACCGGCGCTTTTCGGTCGAATATCGCCGGGTAGCGCCCGACCGCGCGCCCGAGATCACGGTCAAACAGGATAAAGGGGGTGCGTGGGCATGAAGTGGACCGCCCTCACCCGCCATCGCGCGGGCACGACCTTTGTTTTGGTGTTTTTCCTGGTCTTTTTGGTGCTGAGCGGCATACTGGCGCTGGAAGCCGTGCGGGTGTATGAGGGCATCGACGCCCGCGCGACCGATACCCATACCCGTTCGGTACCGCTCGATTATCTGGCCGGGGCGGCCCGCCGCGCCGATGCGCAGGGCGGCGTGGAGATTGTCACCCTATCCGACGATACCACCGCGCTTTTGGCCCGCGAAAACGGCATTGATTGGCTGTATTTCTGCCGCGATGGCTATTTATACAAGCAAAACTCGGCCAAGAACGTCGCTACCGCTGAGCGGCTGTGCACAGCCGGTTCGCTGCGGTTGCGCTTGGTCGGCGGCCTCATCCGCGCCGATTACGTCGCGCCCGACGGCGGCCGGGAGACGTTATTCCTGTCCCCGCGCACGACAGGAGGTGCCCCATGAAACATTTGAGCCGAACCCGTCTGTTTCTGCTCGAAATGCTGGTCAATCTGTTCGTGTTCTGCGTGGGCGCGGCCATCTGCCTGATGGCCCTGTCGCACGCCTATTCACTCAGCGCGAACAGCCGGGTATCCACCCAGGCGCAGCGGGTGGTGCAGAATGCCGCGATGGCCTTCCGGGCCACGGACGGCGAACTATCCCAAATGCCCAGCCTGTTGTCCGGCCGCATGCAGGACGATGTGCTGCACATCTGGTACAGCCAGGATTGGCAGCCGGTCGCCGAAGCCGATGGCATCTACTGCCTGACCATCTCGGTCAAGCCGCTGGAAAACCATGTGCGCCAGGCAAACATCACCGTTTCGCCGGTGCAAGGCGGCCAACCGGTGGCCGAACTGAGCGTATGTGAATACACCGGCCCGGCGCTCAAGGAGGCGGACGGATGAAAAAGAGAAAAAGCAGTTTGGCGGTCGGGTTCCCGACCATTGTGAATATTCTGGTGCTGCTGGTGTTCGCCTGCGTGTCCATGCTGTCCCTCAGCCGCGCGCAGGCCGACCACATGGTGGCTTCCCACTCCTGGGATGTGACCTACGATTATTTTGCTGCCGACCAGCAGGCGCAAACGCTGCTCGGCACCCTGGAACCGGCTGCCGCGCTCGAGCCCCGGCTGGCCGGGGTGGAAATGGAATCCCTGCTCAATGAGCAGGGCATCGCCGCCCGGTATGACCCGGACAGCCAGGTCTTTTCGTTCACCCTCCCGGCCGGGGAAGCCGGTACGCTGTCGGTAGCCCTGCATCTGATCGGGGCCGGTTCGTACGAAATCCTATCCTGGCAGCTTGTCCCCTACGAAACCTGATGCAAAAGCGGAACGCCAATTCGTGCGTTCCGTTTTTATTTGGCTGTAATATTTTTTATCCACATTCCAAATCGTATTATCCACAGGGTTGTCCACATTCATTGAGGCAGAAAATATCAACGAATCGTAATTTTTAAACTATAAATTGCAATTCGTATTTTTCTAATGCATCAGTTTTCCACTATCCCCACAGTTTTATCCACAGTAGATATTACGTATTGTAGGATTTTTCGGTGGTCTTTCGGCAAAATGCTGACGTTTTTCGTCGAATCATCCACAAAGCGTCCCCTTCTTGTGGATAAATCTGAGGAAAAGTGGATAACTCCTGTGTATAAAACTGTGGACATGTTGATAACTGTAAGTTATCATCCAAAAAAACCCCGCTGATTCCGCGCTTTGGCGAATACAAAATGTAATGCATGCCTTGCAAATATTCCCATGACATTTTGTGCATGATTTGTGCCACTTGTGGGAAGTTTATACCGTGCGATGGTTTGCGCCATCGAAAAAAAAAGCGGCAAAGGAGCGGCAAGGTATGTGTGAGCAGCAAAATTCCATTTCCGACAACGAAACGCCCGAACGGGACAGCATTACGCAGACCGGTTCGGTGACCGCGCGTTCCTCGCGCGGCGCCATCCACTGCATTACCATTGTGGGGCAGATTGAGGGGCACATGGAAGCGCCCCAGCAGACCAAAACCACCAAATATGAGCATATTATCCCCCAGATCACCGCCGTGGAGGAGGCCGACGACATTGACGGCCTGCTGGTGCTGCTCAACACTGTGGGCGGCGATGTGGAGGCCGGGCTGGCCATTGCCGAGCTGATCGCCGGCATGCGCAAACCCACCGTATCGCTGGTGCTCGGCGGCGGGCATTCGATCGGCGTCCCGCTGGCCGTGGCGGCCAAGCGGTCGTTTATCGCGCCCAGCGCGGCTATGACCATCCATCCGGTGCGCATGAGTGGAACGGTCATCGCCTCCCCCCAGACCTATGCCTATTTTCGGTCCATCCAGGAGCGGATCACGGCCTTCGTCACCGCCCATTCGCATATCGACCCGGCTGTGTTTGAACGGCTGATGATGGCCACCGACCAGATGTCGGCCGATGTGGGCACGGTGGTCGGCGGACGGGAGGCGGTCGAATATGGGCTGATCGACGCGGTTGGCAGCCTGTCCGACGCTTTGAGCGCCCTGCATGAGATGATTGGCCCGCGCGATGCCTCCTAAATCGGCAAACCGCCCAGACATCGGACGCCTCCTGGTCTGGGCGGTTTTCTTCGCATGGCATATTATACATATTTTTACAA
>JAUMSA010000071.1 GCA_031293105.1 Butyricicoccus sp.
AGAGACAGATACCAGGGTTCATAGGCCTGACCGGTTACTTCTTCGACCATCACGCTGCCTGCATCATCCGAACCGCCAAAGGTTGCGCCCGGCAGAGCGATTACCGGAACGACGATGAGCAGCACAGCGATGATGAGCAGCACAATCACCTTTTTCTTATTTGATTTTGTCATCGTTTATTTGGCCTCCTCCGCATAACCGACCGCACGCAGTTCGGGGCGCGCGTAGGATTCCAGTGCAATCATGATGACGACCGTCAAGATGCCCTCCAGAACGGCCAGCGGCACTTGGGTCGGTGCAAAAACACCGAGGAACTTAACCGCCGCGAGTCCAATGCCACCTTCGGGCGATGGATGGGCCAGCGCCATTTGCAGGCTGGTCACACAGTAGGTAAACAGGTCGCCAATAGCGGCGGCCAGAAAGATACCGACCATGCGATTGATGCGCAGCTTCTGGCACAGTTTATAAATTCCGAACGAGACCAGCGGGCCGGCGATCGCCATCGAGAAAGTATTGGCCCCCAGGCTGGTCAGGCCGCCATGCGCGAGCAGGATGGCCTGGAACAGCAAAACGATAATACCCAGAATGGATACCGCCGCCGGGCCAAACAGAATAGCGCCCAGGCCGGTACCGGTCATGTGTGAGCATGACGCGGTGACCGAGGGGATCTTCAGCGAGGAGATCACAAAAATGAACGCGCCCGACATGGCAAGTAATGTGATCGCGCGGTGATCCCGATGCAACGATTTTTGAATCGAGAAGAATCCGGCGATGAGGAACGGCAGGGAGATGGCTCCCCACAGGATACACATTCTGACCGGAAGGTATCCTTCCGTGATGTGCATAGCGCCCGCCGCCGGAATCACACCAGCGGTTAACGCGGCCGCCGCAGTAAAACCGATTATTTTCTTTTTCATTGTTTCTGTCCTTTCCCAATAAAAAATGCCGCTTCTGGATGGTTCCCACTCATCCAAAACCGGCACCCAAGCATGTTTCCGTTGGTTTTCGGCCCTCCACCGTCAGAAACAGCCTTTGCACACCGGCCATCGCTCGTAACCGCATGCATTTCTCCTCTTAACGGCAGGTTTTCTGACTTAGGTGTCATCATTTGGCGCGGCCTTCCCGGTAAAACCCAGTGACACACATTGCGCCAAACTCTTCCCTTACAGCGGCGGGACCGTAGGAGATTCGCACTCCTTTCCCTTTTCCCCTGCGGCATGTGCGCAGGCACCTTCAAGATCCGGCAAGCGTATTTCGCTTGCACCTGGAAGA
Organism: Butyricicoccus sp.; assembly: GCA_031293105.1. Classification (GTDB taxonomy): domain Bacteria; phylum Bacillota; class Clostridia; order Oscillospirales; family Butyricicoccaceae; genus Butyricicoccus_B. The sequence continues at coordinate 1,273 of JAUMSA010000071.1, forward strand.
AACATCTTTATTGTAATCGAAATCCGAAAAGCTGTCAATATGCTGCAAGACATTTCGTATTCCTGTGCTAAAATTGATACAATCGTCCAAAATTTAACCGATCATTTGAGCAGCGCATCCAAGTCCTGTGGAATGCGCGGACAGGCTGCCTGCGCGGGCACCAAGCCATGCGCCTGCAGCCGCGAAAAAACCTCCAGCATGGTCGGCTGCCGCAAGTGGGCGCGTTCAATCGTCTCCTGATTTTCAAACACGGCCAGTGGACTGCCGTCGTCAATGATCTTCCCGTTGCAGAACACCACGACACGGGAGGCCCACCGAAAGGCAAAATCCATATCATGTGTGGAAATGAGCAGTGTTTTCCCCGCCTGTGACAGGCTTTCGAGCACCTGTTCCAGCATCTCGGCCCCGGCAGGGTCCAAAGAGGCGGCTGGTTCGTCAAACAAAATCACTTCGGATTCCATAGCGATGATATCGGCAATGCTCACCCGCTTTTTTTCGCCGCCGCTCATGTAGTGCGGGGGCCGGTTGCGAAACGCCTCCAAATCCATGGTGGCAATTGCATGCTCCACCCGACGTTCAACTTCCTGCTTGGGCAGCCGTAAATTCATCGGCCCAAAGGAAATCTCCGCCAACACGGTCGAAGCGATGATCTGGTCGTCGGCATTTTGAAACACGACGCCCACATGTTCCCGCAGCGCATTGCGCGAGCGCGAATCGATCGCCGTCCCATGCAGCCGAATCTCACCCGCATGGGGCTCAAGCACTCCGTTCAGGCACAGAAAGAACGTCGATTTTCCGGCGCCATTAGTACCGAGCACCGCAATTTTTTCCCCGGCATAGACATCCAGAGAAATATGTTCTAGAGCATGCTTGCCCGCTTCATACGCATATTCCAAGCCTTGGACGGATAAAATCGGTCGTTCCATAATCTTCTCCTTTACAGCAGCCACCAGATGGCAAGCCCGATGCCCCAAACCACGCCGGCACACAGCCATTGCCGGGCTGTAACCGGCTTTTCCGGCTCCAAAAAACGCATTTCACCCGTATAGCACCGGGACACCATGGCATCGTAATAGGTGTTCGCCTTGCGCATAGACAGCACAAGCAGATTGCCCGCCATCCCGCCAAACGAACGCAGCGAGGTGCGCAAATCCCGATACCCCAGCCTGGATTCGGCCGCCGCGCGCATGCGTCCCTGCACATCGAGCAGAATGAAAATAAAGCGATAAATCAGATACATGAGTTCGATAATCAGTTTGGGCACATGCACTTTACGCAGCACGCCGACGATCTCGCAGGCCGGTGTGGTGAGGGTCATAAAATACATCGCGCTGACCGCGCCGAATGCCTTGACTAGCAGCCGCAGGGCATCCCAGGCATCGGCCCCATTGATGTATAGATAAAACCAGTGCAGTGACAGGCAAAAATCGCCTCGTGGGGTCCAAGACACATTGCAGGCTAACGTCAGACCGCTGAGCAACAAAAAGGCGGCTGGAATGCTGAGCAGCACCCCATAATCGCGCAGCGACAATCCCCCAACGCAAACGGTCAAGAATGCCATAGCTGCCAAAATGAACAACGCCAGCCATAGATGATTCGCTGCAATACAAAAAATCAGGGTTACAACCGAAAACAGCACTTTAAATCCGGCGTTCCAGCCGTTCAAGCGGGACGCGTATGCAAAATAGTCAATCGATCGCACGCCGGTATGGCGGTGGCCTGCTTTCATCGCGCTCCCTCCCCTGTCATAATTAAGCTCTATTATACAAACTTCCCGGAATTTCGTCAATCGGCACTTGCCGCCTACCGTGTCCGAAATTTGGTGTTTTTGTATTTGACAAGCATAGGCTCCCATGCTATACTCATGTCGGTTAGTGTAAGTTAACATCAAAAGGAGGGTTTCCATGAACCATACGCTCTTTGCCTTTCTCCTGACCTTAATTGCCGGACTCAGCACCGGCATCGGCAGCGCGATTGCCTTTTTAGCGCGCCAGACCAACAACCGGTTTTTATCGGTCAGTTTGGGCTTTTCCGCAGGGGTTATGGTCTATGTTTCCATGATTGAAATTTTCGCCAAGGCACAGGAAACCTTAGTTGCGGCTCTTGGGACGCGTCCGGGCGGTTGGGCCACTGTTCTTGCGTTTTTCGGCGGTATTGCGCTGATTGCCATTGTGGACCGCTGCATTCCTTCCTATGAAAATCCGCATGAAGTCAAGCTCATCGAATCCGAACAGCAGCCGGAAAAACTGATGCGCATGGGTGTATTCACAGCACTCGCCATTGCCCTGCACAATTTTCCGGAAGGTCTGGCGACCTTTGTCTCCGCTTTACAGACGCCCGAAGTTGCGATTCCCATTGTTATTGCGATTGCGATTCACAACATTCCGGAGGGTATTGCGGTATCGGTGCCAATTTATCAGGCGACCGGTTCCAAGAAAAAGGCGTTTCTCTATTCCTTTTCCTCCGGCTTTGCCGAACCGGCCGGGGCGCTGCTTGGTTGGCTGGTTCTGCGGCCTATTATGAGCGACACGGTGTTTGGTCTGCTGTTTGCCGGGGTGGCCGGTATCATGGTCTTTATTT
>JAUMSA010000306.1 GCA_031293105.1 Butyricicoccus sp.
TACATGGTACACGGCAAGCTGTGTGTGGTCGATATCCCGCTGGGCTCCATCCGCAAGGTGAAGATCGTGCAGCTTGGCAGCCAGACGATGGGACAGTGGTACAACGGACAGACCGACAAGCCAAAGTATATGCTCAATGCGTCCCTATGGGACGAAAAAGGCCCCATCGGCACGATCTGGCTGGATGGTAAACTCACGCGCAATGAGGGAACCGGATACGGCTTTGGCGTGAATAAAAATGGGGACTGCGGATTTGCCGACCCCTGGAGCGTTGCCTGGCGGGACTATATCACCGGGTATCCCAGCCTAATTGAATTGGGCAGGCCAACCGCGTATCGGGTAGACAATTATGTCCAGAATGCGATGACAAAGCGCGCCTGTATTGCAAACGCCGCGGGACATCTGTATTTCATCACAGGGGAAAGCTTGACGCTGGACGATCTGAGGGACGAACTTACAGCATTTGGCGCATATAATGCGATTAACCTAGACGGTGGCGGCTCGGCACGGCTGATGGTAGATGGGAAGGCGATCAACCATCCGACCGATAACCGCGCCTGCAAGTTAGCGATTGCGGTCTGGGTTAAGCAAGCAAATGGCGATGAGCCGGAAACGGAGGATAAGCACATGGGCAAAAAAGTATTTTTAGGTGTCGGCCACGGTGGGAATGACCCGGGGGCGGGCGCAGATGGTTTCAAAGAAAAGGACATCACGCTCACCATGGCTCTGGCCTGCAAAAAGGAACTGGAGCGTCACGGTGTGACCGTCGGCATCAGCCGCACGAGGGACGAAGACGACCCGCTAACCGAAGAAATCCAGGAATGCAACGCTTTTGCCCCCGATGTTGCAGTGGACATCCATGTCAATGCCGGCGGTGGGGATGGCTTTGAAGCGTTCCATACGCTGGGCGGCGGCACAGGCAAGGTTCTGGCACAGAACATCGAAGCTGAGGTAAAGGCGCTTGGGCAGAACAGCCGGGGCTGCAAGACCCGGGCAAACAGTGCAGGGAAGGACTACTATGGGTTTATTCGCCAGACGGTGTGCCCGGCCGTGATTTGCGAGATCGGGTTCATCGACAATGCAAAGGACCGCGCTGCATTCGACACCAAGGCCGAACAGGAGGCCTTCGGCCGGGCGTATGCACGCGGAATTTTGACGACGATCGGGATGAAACATCTGCCGGAGGATGAAAGTGCGCCGGATGCTGCCACGGATACCGAATTACAGGCGCTGGCACAGGAAGTACAGAAGAAATTTGGTTTTGAGGAGCAGACCATGCAGTATTTGCTGGCATACCCATACGCAAGGGCACTGCTCGAACGGCTGAAGGGAGTGGGGTGAAATGGCATTTGGTTTAGGCGGGGCCATTGGTGCGGCCATAGGCGGCGCAATCAGCGCAGCAGCGAGCGCAAATAAAAACAAGGGCTCATCATCATCCAGCCAGAGCAGTGGAAGCACCAGACCCAGCAGCTCGGGTACGTCCAGTCAGAATACGACCCAGACAAACCAAAATAACAGCTCGGTGAGTTCGTCTGGAAATGCCTCGACCAGTGGCGGCAGATACAGTTATACTGACTCAGACGGCGGCACACGATATTCAAACACCAATCAGGACTGGGCGTCGGTATACCAGGACGCGATTAGCCGCGGTGATGTGGCGCAGGCGCAGATGGCGCTGGATATGCGGGCGCAAAAGTTGGGCAATGACTATGATTCCTGGCAGAGTTGGGCAGAGGGTTCTCTTGATCGGTATATCGCCAATCGAAATCAGCCGGCCCAGGAGATCGAGGACAACTATACACAGATGACAGGTGACTATATGCAGCAATATGAGGGGTATATGGATGCGCTGAGAAAGGAGCAGCAGGCAATGGTGGATGCGAACATCGCGCAGCTGAATGCGCAAAAACCCCAAGTGCAGCAGGCAGGCGCGCTGGCCAATCAGGCGGCACAGCAGAATTACTATGCGCTGATCAATCCGAACGGCGCGAGCGCGGAGCAGCGGGCAGCGCTCGGCCTGTCGGATAGCGGCCTGACCGAATCGAGCCAGATCGCAGCTGGCAATGCCTATCTGGGGGCGGTAAACGACAACGCACAGTCCGTGAACGATCAGCTGGCGCAGATCGATCTTGCGATCACGCAGGCCCAGCTTTCCGGTGACCTGGCGACTGCGCAGCAGCTGCAAAGCTATTACAATACCGTATTGCAGCAGGGTATGGCGCGAGCCGGAAATATTGCATCCCTTGGCCAGTGGGGGTTGGAAAATGCACAGAACCAGACCCAGCTCGGAGTGGGAAACGCACTGGCGGCAGCCGGCCTGACCGGATACTACAACGGGAACCAGACCATGGCCGGACAGCAAAATGCAGTGACGATCGAGGGACAGCAGATCAGCAACCAGCTGCAGCAGCTGACCTATCTGATTCAGCAAAAGTACGGTATGAGTCTGGCAGCGGCCGAACTGGCGGCAGCTGAGCTGGCGAACAAGGGCGCAGACCTGAACAACGTGCGGACCCATGGGCAGACCACTAACGCAAAGAAGAATTGGAAAGAAAACGTCCCCTCCGTGCGTAGGTGTCTTTTTCTATGGCAAGATGCTTGGGAAAGGAGCGCAGACAATGGCAAATTTTGCAGACAACTTTCTGAAAAAGCAAAAAGAAAAAGAGAAAAAGAAATTTTCTGTTTCGGTCAAGTTGGGCGATAAAACAATATCAGTATCAGCACCCAGCCAGACAATACGACAGGAAACGAAGAAAGTAGAACAGGCCGCGAAACAGGCCGGGGCAGCAAAGAGACAGCAGCAGGCGAAGAAAACGGTACAGGCATATCAGGCACAGCGTTCGTCCAGCAGCAAAAAAAGCAGCGGTTCCTCCAACAAGGCAACAGAGCAAAGCAGCGAATCTGCATCCGTGCCAGTCACAAAGCCTTCGCCGTTTTCTCTGCCTACGCTGCCGGGATTACAAGAGGCAAGGGCGCGGATAACCACTTCTTTTTCTCCTATGGAGCGCAACAGCTCAAACTGGGCGTTTTTACAGAACGCAAAGATGCTGGCGCAGCAGACCCAAAAGCCGCAGAGCTACATCGACAGGCTGACCCAGCGGCAAAATGCACTGCATCAGGCAAACGTGGAGCTGGCTAAGGGGTTGCCGATTCGGTACAACATGCAGACGGGCAGCTGGGAGAATGCCCAGGGCGGACAGGCATATGCTGCGCGGGTGCTGCCCGGTGTGACAGCGCAGACCAGCATTGCAAATTCGGTGCCAGCACAGATGGCGCGCAATCGAGCGGCACAGATGCGAGAGAACGGGCAAACGCTGGTGGCAAAACCGCTAACGGAAACAGCAAAAGACATCGGGGCTGCGGTTGCCAGTTCAGCGCTGGGCGGCCTGCATCAGTTTAATGAGGGTGTATATTCGACGCTGGATTTCTTTGTACCGGACTTTGTGCCGGTGGTGTCGGATGCTATTAAATATGGTAAGGAAAACGCGCAAAAGGGCGCGGAGAAGATTCGGCAGGAAAACTATGCCCGGGGCACGGCGGCGGGCATTGTGGGTGACGTGGGCGCCGGGCTGGTATCCTCACTGCCCAGCGCATTGGCAGCGCTGGCATCCGGCGGCGGCAGCCTGGCCGCAGAGCTGGGTAGCCGATCGGGCGCCGTGGCAGCGGCGGCAAAGCAGGTGCTCAAGAACCCGGCGACCTGGGTAAACGCCATGCAGACGTATGGCCCGGAATATGAAAAGGCGAAGCAAAGCGGCGCGAGCGAAACGCAGGCGGCCGCCAGCGCGCTCATCTCGACGCTGCTGCAATCGGGCATTGAAGTGTCCGGCGGTATGGAAACGCTGGGCAAAACGGCAAAGGGCGCGGGCCGATACCTCAAAAGTGCGCTGGAAGAAGGCGCAGAGGAAGTGGCGCAGGATGTTATCAGCCGGTCGGCGGCAGCGCTGACCTACGACAGGCCGCAGGCGCTGGAGGACATTTATTCGAAGGAGAACCCGGAGGCGCTGATCAATCCCGTGCGCATGGCGCAACAGGCGGCTATGGGCGCGGCAGTTGGTGGGCTGTACAGCGGCGCGCATGCCCTGGGCAGTCGGATCGGACAGCATGTAAGCAAAAACAAGAGCACCGATCAGATTCTTGACAACAGGCCCCAATTGCCTGAGCTGTTATCGGATGATACCCCTGTTGCTTATGATATAGCACAAAATACAGCAGAGGGCAGGGGGCTGCCGAAAAAGACGACCAGCGCAGGGGAACAAACACATCCAGAAGCTACGGAATATCGCAGACAGATTGATGGTGCGTTTGATGGGACCCTGTCACGAGCAAAGACGATTTTGGTCGGAGAGACGCCCGAGATCTTACAAGAGTTGGGCGCTTCGGATTTACCGCTCACAATGACGCAGAGTACAGCACGGAAAATTGCATACCCAGACGGCTATTTTGGCGGAAAGCATAACCTAGGGATTTCAGCGCTTAAAAATTTACCTGAACAGCTTGAAAATCCTGTGGCTGTCTTAAAATCCAGAACAGAACCGGATAGTCTGGTCGTATTGACCGAATGGAATGATATACAGGGAAATCCGGTTATTGCCGCCGTACATTTGAATAAAAAAGGCGTAATTGAGGAAATCAACAGCCTGGCGAGCGCATATGGCAAGCGCAATCTGGATGCACTGCTGGGAGAAAACCATGAAAATGTTCTTTATACAAGAGAAAACAAGAGCATCGATCAGCTTCTTTCAATCAGGCTCCAATTGCCTGAAGCGATGGCTGATGATACTCTTGTTGCCTATAGTATAGCACAAAACACAGCAGGGGACAAGGGACTGCCATTACCAGATCCGGGCACGCTGCGGCAGGGGGTCTGGGCGGCAGGCGAAACAAAGCCGAGGCTGAAACCGGAAGCCGAATACCGACCGGAAAGCCGTATTCGCACGCCGGAAGAGGAAGCCATGCTGCAAGCTCAGCTGGCTGAGGTGGAGAAACTGGACGGCTTTGATTTGCCGGAGGTACAGACGCCGCAGGCGGCGCGCATGATGGAAAACGCGGAACTGGCCCAGGGGCAGCTGGAGGCATTGGCGTCAGACAGCTATGAAATACCAGACATCATCGCGCAGGAGACCCGCGCGGTGCGTATGGCGGAAAACGCGGAACTGGCCCAGGGACAGTTGGAGGCACTGGCATCAGACAGCTATGAAATACCGGACATCATTGCGCAGGAGGCACGCGCCGCCCGCGCCGGACAGGCAGGGGAAAGCGGCACTTTGCTGGCAGCCTGGGACGATGCGCGGCAGATTAAGCGGCGTATCGAGCAGGCCGAGCAGCGCATGAAGCTGACTGACCGGGACAAAGCATTTGTGGAAAGCGCATTGCAGACCGGCTCGACCAGCAATTTTTATGAGGCAGACAACCCGCAGGACGTGCAGTATCTGTACGAACTGCGTGCGGCAGAACGGGACGCCATGGCGCCGGTGTGGGAATACAACGCGCGGCAGCAGGAGGGTATGCAGCGGGAGGCGGCAGAGGACGCGGACACAATCGCCGAATTTGCGACCGACAAAAAGCGCGGCCTATATTATCTGACCGAAACGCCGGAGCGCAATCTGTATGACATCTTCGGCAAGGAGGGCCGGGACAAGGCGGAAAGCTTTATCCGGCGGTATATCACGCCCGTACATCAGGCGGTGGCAGAGGGCAACCGCCTGGCAAACGACATGCGCAGCCGGGTGAAGGCGCTGGGGCTGGACAAGGACGAAAGCGCGGTGGTGCAGTATCTGCTGGAAAATCAGGCAGGCGGCGCGGAGCAATACATACGCGAACACAAGATGAAGATGCCGCCGCAGCGGCAGGCCAAAATTGACAAGGCTGTGGCCGAATTTCGGGATATTTACAATGAGCTGCACCGACGCATCGTGGAAACACAGATTCGGAACGGATATGAGCCGACCGAATACCGCAAAAATTATGCGCCGCATTTTGTGGAGGAGCAGGACGATAAGCTGCTGGCAAAGGTGCTTTATAAGCTTGGCATGAAGATCACCAAAAAAGACCAGCTGCCGACCGACCTTGCCGGCGTAACCGAAACATTCCGGCCGGGAAAGAAATGGTTTGGCAACCTGGAACGGCGACAGGGCAACAAAACGATCTATGACGCGGTGAAGGGCTTTGACCAGTATATCGAGACAGCCGCAGACGTGATTACCCTGACCGACAGCATCGGGCGTATTCGGACGCTGGAGGACGCGGTGCGCTACCGTCTATCGGACGAAGGCACACAGGCGCAGATTGACGCTATCCGGGCAGACAGGAGCATGGACGGGCTGGAAAAGCGGCAGGCGATGGAAAAAGCCTATGGGGATGAGCCTGGCAAGCTGGCGCGGGTGATGCGCGACCTGAACGAGCAAAAGGAGATGGGCATGCGCAACTTTGTCACCGAGCTGCGCCGCTACGGCGACAGCCTGGCCGGGAAGAAATCCCGCGGCGACCGCGGCATTGAGGACGCGATCGGGCGCGATATTTACGAGGTTTCCCGGGCGGTCGAAGGACGTGTGGCGGCAAACATGATCGGCGCAAACCCAGGCAGCTGGCTGACGAACTTCATCCCGCTGACACAGGCCCTGGGCGAGGTGGACACGGCAAGTATGCTCAAAGGGCTGTATCAGACGGTAAAAGCCTATGCCAAGGACGACGGATTTGTGGACGCTTCGGCCTTTTTGACCAACCGGCGCGGCTCGGACCGGCTGGTCAAGGACACGGCGCAGAAGGTGGGCGACGCACTGGGCAAACCCATGGAATGGTTCGACCAGTTTACCGCGGACGCGATCGTCCGCGCCCGCACAGCACAGAATATGAACCAGAAGGGCATGAGCCTAGAGGCAGCGATCGACGAGGCGGATGCCTTTGCCGGCAGCCTGATGGGCGACCGCTCCAAGGGGAGTATGCCGGGCGTGTTTGAGATGCGAAACCCGGTGACCAAGGTATTTACCATGTACCAACTGGAAGTAAACAACCAGCTGCGATACCTGTTTAAGGACCTTCCCCGGCGGCTGGGCGAGGAAGGCGCGGCAGCAGTCGTGCTGGGACTGACGAAGGTGTTTGCGGGGGCGTATGTATATAACGCCATCTATCATGAGCTGACGGGGCGCGACGCGGCGCTCGACCCCATACGCATGATCCAGGATGCGCTGGGCGGCATCGGGGACGAGGAGGACGAACGGACAGCCGCAGAGCGCGCCAAGGAGCTTGGAATGGATGCGGCAGAGCAGCTGCCGTTTATCGGCGGCCTTTTGGGAGGCGGCCGTGTGCCGGTGAGCTCGGCGCTGCCGGATGTGCTAAACCTGGCTACGGCGATCACGGACACGTCCAAAGCGCCGGAAAAGCGATGGGACATGGCGAAAAAGGAACTATTAAAGCCCGCTGCATATATCCTGCCGCCCTTTGGCGGCGGCGCGGTCAAGCGCGCAGTGGAGGGTTATCAGACGGTGAGCCAGGGCGGTGCATATGGTCTGAACAATGAGGGCGAACGCGAACTCATGTTCCCGCAGTATGGACAAGGACCGGCGGACTATGCTAAGGCGATGTTGTTTGGACGCTGGAGCACCGACCAAGCGCAGCAATATGTGGAAAACGGTTTCAAGCGCCTGAACGCCGAGGATACGGCGACCTATGAGTGGATGACCAAAGAACGTGGAATCGACCCGCAGAAGGCGTATGAGGCCATCCAGCAGGTGGGCGGCATCAAGGCGCCAGAGGACGGCAGCCAGAGCCGGAAGCAGGCCCAGCGGGAAGCGATTATGGCACTGGATCTGGGCTGGGAGGACAAGGTCGAACTGGATCGGAGACTCGTTGGCGGGGATGATCTGATTAGCTACGCGGACGCGGACAGTTTCCGCATTACCAACGAGATGGCCGAACGCGAGCAGGCAGCAGCCATGCGTCTGATGAATGATTACGGGCTGAGCATAGACCAGGCGCAGCAATACGCGGGCATGTATGGCGATTTTAAGACATATACCCTGAACCAGAACAAGACCGCGCGGTGGAATTACGAAGATGGTTCCTATCGAGATGTGCCAATGTACACCGTGGACAGCAAAAAGGTTCGGCTGCAAAAGATGCGGGACGCGATCGAGGCAGACAGCAGCCTGGACGACGCACAGAAGGAGGGCATTTTGCGGACAGCCGTATTGCCGGAGTTGGGGGACAAATATGTAAGCTCGTATGCGGATGATTATATTGGCGGCATCGACGTCGGGACGCTGCTGGACAGCCAGGCGGCTTATGAGCGCATTTCCGAGGAAGTGAAAAAGGATATGTCCATCCATGAAAATGACCGTAAAACATTTACAAAGCTTCGGTTTGCTGCCTATCTGGAGGATACCGGATTGACGCGCGAGCAGCAGGACAAGCTGTGGTATTTCCAGGCGGCTGATGCAGAAAATTTAAAAATGCAATGGTCGGATATTATTCAGGACAAAACGGATGAAAATGAACGCAATGCAATAAAGGAACTTCAAGAGTCTGGAATGGATCTTCAGACCTATAATGCCATTATGAGCGGTATTTACCGGCAAAATGCGGATAAGGATGCAGACGGAGAAACGATTAACGGAACAGCCAAGAAAAAGAAAATTGCGTATCTTAATCAATATGATATTCCTTATGAGCAGAAAAATTTGCTTATGATTGCAGCCGGGTATAAATACGGCATG
>JAUMSA010000144.1 GCA_031293105.1 Butyricicoccus sp.
GCATATATAATAAACACATGAGCAGTTGTTCATATAAAAGGAGGTAAACTTTTGGAATCGGAAAACATCGCTTGCTGTGAAGAAAAATTTGTCCATAACGACATTGTGCAACAGGTCAACCAACAGTTGCCTGCTGATGAAATCCTTTACGACCTTTCTGAACTGTTTAAGGTCTTTGGGGATTCCACGCGTATCAAAATTCTGTACGCACTGTTTGAAGCCGAAATGTGTGTCTGTGATATTGCATTATTGCTTGGTCTGTCCCAGTCGGCCATCTCGCATCAGTTGCGCGTACTCAAAAGCGCTAAATTGGTCAAATACCGCCGGGAGGGTAAAACGATCTTCTATTCTCTGGCGGATGATCACGTTCGCCGCATCATCAATCAAGGCATGGAACATGTTCTGGAGTGACATTTTATAAAGGAGGATTCTATCATGAAAAAGGTATTTAAACTGATCGATCTGGATTGCGCCCATTGCGCTGCTAAAATGGAGGACGCCATTAACAAGATTCCAGGTGTAAACAAGGCTTCCATCAACTTTATGACGATGAAATTGACCCTGGATGCCGATGATGCGCAGTTTGACAGTATCTTGGAGCAAGCTGCCAAGGCATGCAAGAAAATCGAACCGGATTGCACCATTCAGCGTTAACCGATCGTTTGGATTCCTGCATCTTTTAGATAGGTGATACCCATGACAAAGAAACAAAAGAAAATGCTGGGGCGGATTATCGTCAGCATTGTACTTTATATCGCCGCAATTCTCATCCCAGCTTCCTCTTGGACACAGATTTTTCTATACATCATTCCCTATGCGGTCATTGGTTGGGATGTACTTTGGCGTGCCATCCGCAATATTCTCAATGGCCAGGTATTTGATGAAAACTTTTTGATGGCTCTGGCAACCCTAGGTGCCTTTCTGGTCAAAGAAGAAAAAGAAGCGGTCGCCGTTATGCTGTTTTACCAGATTGGTGAACTATTCCAAAGCTATGCGGTCGGCCGGTCGCGGCAATCCATCGCCAGCCTGATGGATATTCGTCCCGACTATGCCAATGTGGAGCAGGATGGGAAACTGGTGTGCGTCGATCCCGATGAGGTAGAAATTGGTCAGACGATTGTCGTCAAGGCCGGGGAAAAAATCCCCATTGATGGTGTGGTTATCGAGGGTTCCTCTTCGCTGGATACCGCAGCCCTAACCGGCGAATCGGTGCCACGCGATGTCAGTCCTGGCAGTGAGGTCATCAGCGGCTGTATCAATTTAAGCGGCTTGCTGCGTGTCCGCACGACGAAGGCGTTTGGTGAATCCACTGTTTCTAAAATCCTTGATTTGGTTGAAAATTCCAGTGTCAAAAAGGCCAAGGCTGAGAATTTTATTACTAAGTTTGCGCGCTACTATACCCCGACCGTTGTAATTGGCGCAGTGGCCCTTGCCGTTTTGCTGCCACTCTTTACCGACATCGCGTGGACTGACTCGGTGCATCGCGCACTCATCTTCTTGGTTATCTCCTGCCCTTGCGCCCTAGTTATTTCGATTCCGCTGAGCTTTTTCGGCGGCATTGGCGGCGCATCGCGCCAAGGTATTTTGGTGAAGGGCGGCAATTATCTGGAAGCCCTAGCCAAACCAGAAATCGTGGTTTTTGACAAAACCGGTACGCTGACGCAAGGAGCTTTCCGCGTCACAGAAGTCATTCCCACGCAGGGCAACGCCACCGAAGTACTTGAAATTGCAGCCTTGGCGGAATCGTTTTCCAAGCATCCGATTTCGGCTTCCCTGCGGGAGGCTTATGGTAAACCTCTGGATGCTTCCCGCGTGTCGGATATCGAAGAACTGGCCGGATATGGTATCTATGCCAAGGTGGATGGTCGTCAGGTGCTTGCCGGGAATCATCGGCTGATGGAGCGCGAAAGCATCTCCTGTCCGGTACATGATACGGTTGGCACAGTCATTTATCTTGCCGTTGGGGGATCGTATGCTGGGTGCATTGTCATCGCTGATGAAGTAAAACCGGATGCCGCCGCAGCGATTCGTAATTTGCGCAGTCTCGGCGTACAGCGTACGGTGATGTTGACCGGGGATCGCCGCCGAACCGGGGAACATGTTGCCCAGGAGCTTGGCCTCGATGAGGCCAAATGCGAACTGCTTCCTGCTGACAAGGTGGATGCTGTCGAGCAGCTCTTGGATAGCAAATCGTCCCGCGGGGTGTTGGTATTTGTGGGCGATGGCGTCAATGATGCCCCTGTGCTTTCTCGCGCTGATGTCGGTGTCGCGATGGGTGGCCTAGGGTCCGATGCTGCGATTGAAGCCGCTGATGTGGTACTTATGGACGATCAGCCCTCTAAGCTTGCTACTGCCGTCCAAATTGCAAAAAAAACCTTGCGCATCGTCAAACAAAACATTGCGTTTGCCTTGGGAATCAAATTGCTTGTGCTTATTTTGGGCGCTTTCGGCAGAGCAAATATGTGGGAAGCTGTTTTTGCGGATGTTGGTGTTGCGGTTATTGCAATTTTGAATGCTTCACGCATGCTACACATCGATTCGACTTCCTCTTGATCTTGTGGGGTATCGCCTAGGGGCGGTAC
>JAUMSA010000157.1 GCA_031293105.1 Butyricicoccus sp.
GATTCTGGCGGCCACCAACCGCCCGGAATCGCTTGACCCGGCATTGACCCGTCCGGGACGGTTTGACCGGCGGGTTCCGGTCGAATTGCCCGATTTGCAGGGCCGCGAAGAGATTTTGAAAGTTCACGCCAAAAAGATCAAGGTCGCTTCGGATGTGGACTTTCACCAGATTGCCCGTATGGCGTCGGGCGCCAGCGGCGCGGAACTGGCCAATATCGTCAACGAAGCCGCTTTGCGGGCCGTGCGCAATAACCGTTCGGAGGCGACCCAAGCCGACTTGGAGGAAAGTATCGAGGTCGTTATTGCCGGGTATCAGAAGAAAAATGCCATCCTGACCGACCAGGAAAAATGGACGGTGACTTACCATGAGATCGGCCATGCCTTGGTAGCGGCCAAACAGACCCAATCGGCTCCGGTGCAAAAAATCACGATCATCCCCCGTACCTCGGGCGCTTTGGGATACACCATGCAGGTGGAGGAAGGCAACAAATACCTGATGACCAAGGAGGAGATCGAAAACAAGATCGCCACCTATACCGGCGGCCGTGCCGCGGAGGAGATTGTCTTTGGCACCATTTCCACCGGTGCCGCCAATGACATCGAGCAGGCGACCAAGTTGGCTCGCGCCATGATTACGCGATATGGTATGAGCCGCGACTTTGACATGGTGGCGCTGGAAACGTCCACCAATCAGTACCTGGGCGGCGACAGCTCGCTGACTTGCTCGGTCGAAACGCAAGCCGAGATCGACCGGCAAGTGGTTGACTTGGTGAAGAAGCAGCATGAAAAAGCAGCCCAAATCCTGATGGAATATCGGGAAAAGTTGGATGACCTCGCCCGGCATCTCTACGAAAAGGAAACGATTACCGGCGAAGAATTCATGGCTATTTTAAATCAGTAACAGCAAACGTCCGGCGCTGCAAATGTGCAGCGCCGGACGTTTTTCTATCCTGCCCAAGGAGAGGGGAGTTGCTGCCAACATACCCAGCCGTTTTGTAGGATACAGCCGATATGCCCTCCGGGCGGCAGATGGATGAGAAGTTGAATCCGCTGGGTTTGCCGCTGGAATGTCAGAAGGTAGGCGCCAGGGCATAAGTCAGGAAACAAGGATTCCCCGCTGCAAAGCAGCGTTTTGGATAAGAATCCTCGATGGCAGCCCATCCGCAAGGTGACTTGGTCCAAAGGCAGAAAATCGGCTATGTGTACCCGGATGCTACCATATTTGGGCATCAGGCAAAATGGGATATGCGCTTCCTGCGCATCGGCCAAGCAGAACGGGCGGCTGACCCAAAGCCCAGGATTTACTGGTTGAGTTTTGCTTTGACCAGATATTGGCCTTCGGTTACACCGCCGAACAGATATTTTCCCGCCGTATTGGTCTTGGTGACCGATACCAGCACTTCGCTGCCATCTTGTGCCACACGGTACAGGCCGACAAAGCACCCGGCTACAATCTGACCGGTCTGATTGCGGATGATGCCGCTGACCGTACCGTTGTAGGTGCGCGTATCGACGATCATGGACATGGTCAGGTTGGCGATCGAACCATTCACAATGGTGGCGGTCATGGACGATGTCGAGCGGTAGCCATCCGCCGAAGCAAGCAGGGTATAGACGCCGTCGGCAACGTCATAGAAGGCAAATTCGCCGTCGTCTGCGGTATAGGTGGTTGCAACTTCTACGCCGGTGACATTGCGTAAGGAGATCTTGGCCCCAGCCAGCGGTTTGGAGATGCCCTCTAGGTCGGCGGCGGTCAGAATACCGGCAATCGCGCCCAGGGATAGGGTAGCATCTGGAGTGCAGGTCAGATTGATCTGCGTTGTGGTATTGGATGAAAGGGTGACGCCGGCTGCATCGCTTAAGCGGTAACCGTCCTTGACGGCGCCGAGGCTGTATGTGCCAGCCGGGATACCGGTCATCGAGAATGCACCGGTTTCATCGGTCAGCGTGTGCTTATACGGCATACCAGCGTTGTCGAACAGTTTGACTGTCGCATCGGCGATCGGTGTGGTTCCGTCGGTAACGGTGCCATATACGGTAGCCGAAGAGGCAGAGGCAGGGGGTAATTCGAGGTCGATATTGGCCTCTTGCATCCCCTGAATAGCGAAACTGTCGCTGTACTGCAAACGGAGAAGGTCTTGTTGGATATCAGGCATGTGAAAAACCTCCGAATGAAATTATGGGGTTGGGCGGGACGTACGGCAGCCGATTAAAAAGCCCACGCAGCCGGATACAAAATCACGGAACTGTACAATGGTCGCCGCAATGGTAGCCGATTCGTCCAGAGCTGGATACCACTGGGACACATTGCGCAGCACAATGAGCGCCAGCAGGCAGAACAGGCCGATTCCGGTTGCCACGGCAATTTGTACGTTGCAAGTGGTCGGCGTATTGCCACCCGCGGTCGATTGTGCGCTGCCGCTTTCCAGCGTGTGCTCACCAAAACCGATCGTATTTTTTACGGTGGCGTGGTCGGTTGCATTGTCCGCCGTTGACAGGATATGCGAGGACGTGGTGATTGGTGTTTGCGCCGATGCGGAGGAAAAATTGGCGCTGAGGAAATAGCCGAAAATAGCCGCCGCAGAGGTGCGCACAAGCACATCAATATCGCTGGCGGTCTGTCCGGACG